>DASZUW010000510.1:0-3211 GCA_035547475.1 Solirubrobacterales bacterium | reverse complement strand
CCTCGGTGACGCTCTCGTGAACCATCCGTCGCTCCTCGCGTCACCCGACCGCCGCCGTCCCTCCTCGCTCCCCACGGACCCGGCCCTCTCGGCCACGGCCACAGCCGACGCGGGTCGTGGCCGAGAGGGCCGGGTCCCTTGCACGTCCCTCGGCCGTCCCTCGCCCGCCCCGAAGAGCCCCCCGCCCTAAAGCGCCGAAGCCGTGGCGCGGATCTCCTTCGGCAGCATGAAGCGGACGTCCTCGTGGACGGTGCGGAGCTCGGCGACGTCCTCGGCGCCGCGGTCGCGGAAGAAGGCGACGAGGCGCTCGACCAGTTTCTCGGGGGCGCTGGCGCCGGAGGTGATCCCGACCGTCTCGACGTTCTCGAGCCAGTCGTCGCGGACCTGGGTGTGGTTGTCGATGAGGTGGGAGGCGGCGCCGTGTTCGCGGGCGACCTCGACGAGGCGGTTGGAGTTGGAGGAGTTGGCGGAGCCGATGACGAGGACGAGGTCGCACTCGGTCGCCAGCTGCTTGACGGCGATCTGGCGGTTGGTGGTCGCGTAGCAGATGTCGTCGGACTTGCTGGAGACGATCTTGGGGAAGCGGGCGCGCAGGGCGGCGATCGTCTCCGCGGTCTCGTCGACGGAGAGCGTCGTCTGGGTGATGAAGGCAACCTTCTCGGGATCGGGGACGTCGAGCGTCGCGACTTCCTCGGCCGTTTCGATGAGGACGATCGAGTCGGGCGCCTCGCCCATCGTCCCTTCGACCTCCTCGTGGCCGGCGTGGCCGACCATGATCATCGTGTAGCCCTCGGCGGCGAAGCGGCGGGCGGAGACGTGGACCTTGGTCACCAGCGGGCAGGTGGCGTCGATCGTGCGCAGGCGGCGGGCGGCGGCGTTCTCGTGGACCGTCGGGGAGACGCCGTGGGCGGAGAAGACGACGATCGCGCCCTCCGGGACCTCGTCCTCCTGGTCGACGAAGATCGCGCCGCGCTTGGCGAGCTCCTCCACCACGTGCTTGTTGTGGACGATCTCCTTGCGGACGTAGACCGGGGCGCCGTGGACCTCGATCGCCCGCTCGACGGTCTGGACGGCGCGGTCGACCCCGGCGCAGTAACCGCGCGGGGCGGCGAGCAGGACCTTCCGCGGGCCCGCGATGGCAGCATTTGGCATGACTTCAGGGTACCGATAGCCTGACCGTGGCCATGACCACGCAGGGACGCCACCTCGATCGACTGACCGCCGTCGACGCCTCCTTCCTGAGCAACGAGAGCGCCTCCAGCCACATGCACGTGGGCGCGATCCTGATCTTCGAGGGGCCGCCGCCGCGCTACGTGGACCTGGTCGAGCACGTCCGCGGGCGCCTCCACCTGGTGCCGCGCTTCCGCCAGAAGCTGGTGGTGCCGCCGCTGGAGAGCGGGCGCCCGCTCTGGGCCGACGACGTCAACTTCAACCTCAGCTACCACATCCGCCACACCGCGCTGCCCGAGCCGGGCGGGGAGGAGCAGCTGAAACGGCTCACCGGGCGCGTGTTCTCCCAGCAGCTGGACCGCTCCAAGCCGCTGTGGGAGCTGTGGCTGGTCCAGGGATTGGAGCGCGACCGCTTCGCCCTGCTGACCAAGACCCACCACGCGATGGTCGACGGCATCTCCGGCGTCGACATCGGCACCGTGCTGTTCGACGTCGAGCCGGTGCCGGAGCCGGCGGCGGTGGTCGACGAGTGGGTGCCGCGCAAGTCGCCGTCGACGGCGGAGCTGATCGGGCGCGGGCTCGGCGACGCGATCGGCATGCCGATCAAGGCCGCCGAGAAGGCGATCGAGGCGATCCGCCACCCGGAGGGCGCGGCGCGCAAGGCGGTCGAGGCGCTGGAGGCGCTGAGCGAGGTCGTCAGCCAGTTCGCCGACCCGGCACCGGACGTGCCGCTGAACGTGCCGATCGGCCCGCACCGCCGTTACGTCTGGGCGCGCTCGGAGCTGGCCACCTTCAAGCGCATCAAGGACACCTTCGGCGGCACCGTCAACGACGTGGTGCTGGCGGTCGTCACCGGCTCGATCCGGAGCTGGCTGCACAGCCGCGGCGTGCGCACCGAGGGGCTCGAGCTGCGGGCGCTGGTGCCGGTCTCGATCCGCGCCGAGGACGAGCACGGCAACCTCGGCAACCGGATCACGCTGATGCGCGGCCCCCTGCCCGTCTACATCGAGGACCCGGTGCGCCGCCTGCACACGATCAGCGAGGAGATGGCGGACCTGAAGGAATCCAAACAGGCCCTCGGGGCGGAGATGATCTCCCGCTTCAACGACTTCGCGCCGCCCACCCTCCTCGCCCAGGCCTCCCGGCTCAACTTCTCCACCCGCCTCTTCAACCTCCTGGTCACGAACGTGCCCGGCCCCCAGATCCCGCTCTACGTCCTGGGACGCGAGCTCGAAGAGGTCTTCCCGGTCGCCTTCCTCCCCCAGAACCACGCCCTCGCGATCGCGATCATGAGCTACCACGGCAAGGTGGGCTTCGGCCTGCTCGCCGACTACGACTCGATGGAGGACGTCAACCTCATCGGCGACGGCATCAACGAGGCGCTGGAGGAGCTGCTCGCGGCGACCGGCGACTCCGCCGCGGCGGCGTAGCGAGCGCTGCCCGCGCGGGATCGCGGCGGGCCGAGCCGGGGCCCCGGGTACCCTCCGTCGATGGGACTTCTCCTCGTCCTCGCCTTCATCGTCGTCCCGATCGCCGAGCTCTACGTGATCATCCAGGTGGGTGGGTTGATCGGAGTCGGGCCGACGCTGCTGTTACTGCTGCTCGACGCGGTCCTTGGCTCGTGGCTGCTGAAACACGAGGGCCGGGCCGCCTGGCGACGGTTCAACCAGGCGCTCGCCGAGCGCCGGCTGCCCGCCAAGGAGGTCGCCGACGGCTTCCTCATCATCGTCGGCGGCGCGCTCCTGATCGCGCCCGGCTTCATCACCGACGTCTTCGGCATCCTGCTCCTCGTCCCGCCGACCCGCGCCCTCGCCCGCCGCATCCTGCGCCGCTGGACGGTCGGCCGCGTGGCGGTCGTCGGCTTCCCCGGCGGCGGCGCGACGATGGGCTGGGGCGGCGGTCCGGGCACGCGCGACCGCGACCCCGCCGCGAAACGCGCCTACGACTACGACGTCGACGCCGAAGAGGTCACCGACGACGAACGCGACCACCGCCTGCCCCCCGCCGACGGCTGACGGACGTTGATGGGCCGAAAACTCAA
>DASZUW010000509.1:0-4103 GCA_035547475.1 Solirubrobacterales bacterium | reverse complement strand
CAACAAGCGACGAACGCACGCGGTGCCGGGGGGAGGATCGGCACGGAAGGCGCGCGGAGGCGTGACCTCGTGCGCCTCCGGTGTCCTTGTCCACGGTCTCGTGCGTCTTTCTCGACGCCGGATCCCTCGCTCGTGCACTTGAGGGCGCCAGGGCGCCCTCAAGTGCATGAGCGCCGGAGGGGCCCCGCGCCGCGCTCCCTCACCCGCGCCGGCCCTCCCGCGGATGCCGTGCCGACCACAGCCGCCGTCAGGGGTCGGCACGGCATCCGCGGCAGCTCGGACGGCCGCAGGCCCCCCGTCAGCCGCCACCCCAGCCTGCGGCGCCTAGGTCGGGACCGGCCGGCGCATGTAGTCGCCGAGGCCGGCGGCCAACTGGTCGGCGGAGCGTTCGATCCAGTCGCGGAGGGCGGGCTCCGTGGCGTCGGCGGAGCGGCGGGCGCGGACGAAGGCGAGGGCGTCGGGGGAGGTGGTGACGCGGACCAGGGCGATGAGCTGGGCGGCGGCGAGGCGGGTCTCCGGGCAGGGCGTCGCTTCGTTGCGCTCGGCGGCGAGGAGGTCCGCGAGCTGCGACTCGTGGTCCTCCCACATGCGGCGGAGGCGAGAGGCGACGGCGGGGCTCGACTCCAGGGTGCGGTGAAAGGACTCGAGGCCGCGCATGCCGCTCTCGTCGGCGAGCGCGGCGAGGATCGCGGCGGTGACCGCCCGCAGCGGCGTCTGGCCGGGCGCGCGCTCGGCCACCATCTGCAGGAGCCGGCCGAGCAGGCGCTCCTCGTCGGCGAAGACCAGGTCCTCTTTGGAGCGGAAGTGGACGAAGAGCGTCTTCACCGAGACGCCCGCCTCCGCCGCCACCTCGGCAACCGTGACGCCGTCGTACCCGCGGGCGTCGAAGAGCCGCTCGGCCGCGGCGACGATCGCCGCCCGCGTTTCCCGCTTCCGCCGCTCCCGCTTGCCGAGCGGCGCCTGCCTCTTCGCCACCCCGGTCGCTCGCACGCGCCCGAGCATACCGTAAGGTTTCCCAAACACTCAGTCGTTCACCTTTCAAGGGTGATCGTGACTACTTAAAATCCGAAACTCTCGGGAAGGTTTCTTGAACTTTGCACCCCCCGGTGTAAGGGTGCTCGCACGAAGACGTGAACACCGGGGTATCCCGCCCCGCGGTTCGCGGCCAGGGAAAAACTTTGCTTGCCAGGGAGGGTTTGATGCGTCGGATGTTGTTCGGCTGCTGTGCGGCCGTGGTTTTCTTCGCCCTTTTCGTCTCCGGCGCCGGGGCGGTCGACATCATCGAAAGCCAGGAACCGAATGGCGTGGCGGAAACCGCCGAAGCCGGCTGGCAGGCGGGACTCTGCACCGAAGACACCAACTCCGCCGGCGAATTCTGCTCGGCCGAAACGCCCGAGCTCTTCTTCAAGCAGGCAGCGGGCCACCCGCCCGACGCCTTCACCCAGATCATCGCCAAACACGACAGCATCCGCGAACCGGTCGGCGACGCCAAGACCTTCCTGGTCGACCTGCCGGCGGGGCTCAGCGTCAACGCCCAGGCCACGCCGCAGTGTGAACTGCCGGTCGTCGAAGGCAAGGAAGTCCTCGCCTTCGAAGGGTGCCCGGAAGACACGGTGGTGGGCCGGAGCATCGTCAGCGCCAGCATCGAAACCGAAGGCGGCGGGATCCCGCTCCCGGCCGTCCCGGTCTACAACCTCAAGCCGCGCCCCGGTGAACCGGCGCGGTTCGGGTTCAACGTCTTCGGTCTCCAGGAAGTCATCCTGAACGCCGGCGTCGCCTGGCAGACGGACTACCACGAGTACTTCACGATCCACGTCTCGAAAATCGAAGAACTCCCGATCCGCTTCTTCAGCGATCGCCTCTTCTTCGACGGAACGACCGGGCAAGCCGGCGAAGGCGGAGCCTTCCTGACGAACCCCAGCACCTGCGACGACCCCGAAGTCGAACCGTTCCGCCGCGCCTACGCGACGACGCTGCACGCCGACTCCTACCAGGAAGAAGCTCCCGAAGACGAATACGACACGCTCGCGCCCGCCTTCCCGCCGCCCGCCTTCCTCGCCGGGTCCCAGGAAGTCGTCTCCTACCTGCCGAAGGGCGCGAAGCCGGAAGGCTGCGCCGCCGTGCCGTTCACGCCGACCGCGCAGACCAGTGCCGGGACGACGAGCACCGACTCGCCCGCGCCGGCGACGATCGAAGTGAAGATGCCGTTCGAACCCCACGCGGACGTCTACCAGTCGAACGTGAAGACCGTGAAGCTGTCGCTGCCGCAGGGGCTGGGCCTGAACCCGGCCGCCGCGGCGGCCCTCGGCACCTGCACCGAAGCGCAGTTCGGCGAGGGCACGCGGGCGCCGATCGAATGCCCGGCCGCCTCGCGCCTCGGCAGCGTCGAACTGGAGACGCCGGTGCTGCCGGCGGGCAGCCTCAAGGGCAGCGCCTACCTGGCGGCGCCGCAAGGCGACGACCCCGAATCGGGCAAGCTCTATCGCCTCTACCTCGACGCCTCCTCGGCGGAACGGGGCGTGTCGGTGCGACTCACCGCGGGGATCTCGGCGGACAAGACGACCGGCCGCCTGACGGCGACGATCGAAGGCGCGCCACAGCTGCCGTTCACCTCCTTCGCGGTGAAGCTCGACGGCAAGTCGACCTCGCCGCTGACCTCGCCCTCGACCTGCGGGCCGAACGTGACGAACCACGACTTCCAGTCGTACTCGGGCACGCCCGACAGCGGCGCGACCGAACCGGGCTTCGTCCTCGGCGACGCCCCGGGCGGCGGCAAATGCGCGAAGAACGGGGCCGAACGGCCCTTCGCGCCGTTCTTCGCCGCGGCGCCCGCCGTGAACAAGGCGAAGGCCTCGACCTCCTACACGCTCACCGTGCAGCGCAACGACGGCGAACAGGAGCTGAAAGGCCTCGACGTGACGCTGCCGCCGGGCACCACCGCCCGCCTCCGCGGCGTCGCCTACTGCTCGGAGGCCGACATCGCCGCCGCCGCGGCGAGCAGCGGCCGCGCCCAGCTCGCCAAGCCGAGCTGCCCGTCGTCGAGCTTCATCGGCACCGCGCGGGTCAAGGTCGGCGCGGGCGGCGCGCCGCTGCAGCTCGACGGCAACGCCTACCTCGGCGGTCCATATAAGGGAGCGCCGCTGTCGATGGCGATCGTCACCCCGGCGGTCGCCGGCCCGTTCGACCTCGGCACCGTGGTCGTCCGCGCGGCGGTCTTCGTCGAACCGGAATCGGGCCAGATCCACGTCGTCTCCGACCCGATCCCCGACGTCGTCGGCGGCGCCAAGCTCGACCTGCGCTCGCTGTCGGTGCAGCTCTCGCGCGCCTACTTCGTCCGCAACGGGACGAGCTGCAAGCCCGCGAGCGTCACCGGCACCCTCGCCGGCGGCGGCAACGACCCGAGCAAGCCGGCCGACTTCACCTCGCACGCGGTCAGCGTCGGCTCCTGGGTCGAAGGCTGCAAGGCGCTCGGGTTCAAGCCGCGCCTGAAGCTGACCCTGACCGGGCCGACCAAGCGCGCCGCGCACCCGCACCTGAAGGCGGTGCTGAACGCCCGCTCGCGCAAGGACGCCGACATCGCCTCGCTCTCGGTAGGGCTGCCGCACGCGCTCTTCCTCGACCAGGCGAGCCTCGGCACCGTCTGCACGCGGCCGCAGTTCGCGGCGGGCGCCTGCCCGGCCAAGTCGATCTACGGCCACGCCCGCGCCTGGTCGCCGCTGCTGGAAAAGCCGCTGGAAGGCCCGGTCTACCTGCGCTCCTCGAGCAACAAGCTGCCGGACCTGGTGGCCCACCTCCAGGGCCAGGTGACGATCGACCTCGTCGGCCGGATCGACAACCACGAAGGCGGCATCCGCACCTCCTTCGAAGGGGTGCCGGACCTGCCGGTGTCGAAGTTCGAGCTGAACCTGCCCGGCGGCAAGCGCGGCCTGCTGGTCGCCTCCCGCGACCTCTGCCGGGCGCCGGTGAACGCGAAGGTCCTGGCGGTCGGCCACAACAGCCGCAAGGCGAACCTGAGCCGCCCGGTCACCGCGGCCGGCTGCAAGCGCTGAGCGGGCGACCGCGCCGCAGCTCGCGAGGCAGGACCCCGAGCCCTGCCTCGCGGC
>DASZUW010000508.1:0-6787 GCA_035547475.1 Solirubrobacterales bacterium | reverse complement strand
GTGCGGCTGTAGGGGGACGGCGCGGGCCGTCCATACCAGTGCGAGGCGCGGGCGGGTGTCCTGGGCGCCTCATGGGGGTCCTGGCAGGCTGTGACCCCCATGAGGCGCCCAGGACGTGGGGGGTGCGGGGGGAGCGGCCGGTACAGGGACGGGGGCGGGGCGGACTTACGTGGGGCGCCGTGAAACAGTGGTGCGGATCCCGTGCGGGAGACGCCACACCTCGGCCCGGGCCGGGTCGCCTCGTGACGAAGACGCCGGGAAGGCACCGGAGACATCACGCCTCTCCGAGCCTTCCGTCGCATCCAGGGCCGTAATGGAGGGCCCCAGGAGGTGCGGGCGACCTGGGTTAACCCATGCGTTACCCAGGTCGCCCGCGCCTGCGTGCGTGTCGTGCGACGCGGGAGCAGGTGTGGAGATCCCGGCGTCTTCGTGACGACGCCTCATCTCGGTGACGGATCCGTGCGTCGTCCGTGGGCCTTCCGTCGCCCTCCCGTCACCCTGCGGCCGCGGTCCCTGATCCGCTCCCCGTGGACCCGGCCGTCCCTTTCCCGCCCCTGCGTCGGCCGAGACGCCCGCGTCCCCCGGCCCGTCCCTTTCCCGCCCCCGCGTCGGCCAAGAGGCCCGCGTCCCCCGCCCGCCCGGGCGCCAGCTTGCGAGGTCCCGAGGCCCCGCCCGTCCCTTTGCCCGCCCCCGGCGCCGGCTTGTGGCCGCGTCCCGGCGTCCCCCGCGGGGCCGCCTCCCACCTCGGCCCTTCCTCCCCCTCAGTGCTCGTGCTCGAGCATGTCGCTCTGGGCCAGGACGAAGAGGATCAGGAGCGAGGGGATCACGACGACCACGGCGATGGCGAAGACGATGAAGACGGCGGCGAGGGTCGCGGTGGGGGCGGCGCCTTCGCTGATCTTGAGGGAGGTCGGGAGGAGGTAGGGGAATTGGGCGACGAACCAGCCCCAGATGACGGCGATGACGGCGCCCGCGGCGAGGGGGCGGAGGAGGAGGCGGCCGCCGAGGAGGAGGACGCCGAGCATGCCGAGGCCGCAGACGGCGGAGATGATGACCAGGGGGAGGCCTTGGTGGACGAGGCGGTCGTAGACGTAGTGGCCTTCGGAGTGGAGCGCGATCAGGCCGACGACGGCGAAGACGCCGGCGACGACACCCGCGGCGAGGGCGCGTTTCTCGAAGTAGAGCTCCATCTGGTGGTCTTCGGCGCGGCGGGTGTCGCCGACGAGGAAGACGGCGGCGAGGTAGGCGCTGGTGGCGACGAACATCGCGCCGATGAAGAGCGGGCCGGGGGCGAGCCAGGTGGAGAAGGCGTCGCCGTTGCCCTGGGCCGGGACGTTGCCGACCGCGATCGCGCCGACCACGGTGCCCATGAAGAACGGGGTGATCACCGAGGAGAGGGCGAAGACGGCGCCCGCGGCGCGGCGCTCCGCGAGCCCCTCCACCGAGGAGCGGAAGGCGAAGCCCGAGCCGCGCAGGACGATCCCGAGCACCGCCAGCACCAGTGGCACGTAGAGGGTCGAGAAGATCGCGCTGAAGGTCGACGGGAACGCGGTCCAGAGGACGACCAGGATGAAGATCAGCCACACGTGGTTGGCCTCCCAGACCGGCGTCAACGAGTGCTGGATCGTCGCCCGCGGGCGCTCGCCCTTCTCGGCGTCGCCCGCGATCAGGTCCCAGAAGCCGCCGCCGAAGTCGGCGCCGCCGAAGATCGCGTAGAAGGTCGCGCCGACCCAGAGGATCACCGCCGCCGCCGTGCTCACGAGGCGCTCACCTCACCCTCCGGGCCGAGCGGCGAGTACGGGCCGGGCTCGCTCTCCGCCGTGCCCTCGCCGCCCGCGCGCCAGCGCCGCGACATGCGCCGCAGCACCAGCACCGCGATCGTCCCGATCGTGGCGTAGAGGAGCAGGGTGAAGATGAAGGCGCCCCAGATGCCGCTCGCGTCGGTCACCGCTTCCGAGGTTTTCATGTAGTGGTAGACGATCCACGGCTGGCGCCCGACCTCGGTGACGATCCAGCCCGACCACAGCGCCAGGATCGCGCCGATGCCGGAGATCGAGACCGCGCGCAAAAACCAGCGGTTCGTCGGGACCTCGCGCTTCTTGTAGACAAGCCAGACGAGCCAGAGCGCCAGCAGCAGCAGCCCCGTGCCGATCCCGACCATCGCGTCGAAGGCGAGGTGGATGAAGGTGTTGACGGGCGGCCGTTCGTCGTTGGGGATCGAATTCAGCCCGGTCACCTTGGTGTCGGGGCTGAAGCCGACCAGGAGCGAGTCGAGATCCGGGATCGGGATCGCCAGCTTCACCCCGTCGGCGGTGCAGATGCCGCCCACGTACTCGGTCTGGTGGCCGCCGGTGTCCTGGATGCACTCCATCGCCGCGAACTTGGACGGCTGGTGGTGGGCGACTTCGCGCGCCGCCGTGTCGCCGACCAGGAGCTGCAGCGGCGTGGCGATGCAGGCGATCGTCAGCGGGATGATCAGGCCGAGGCGATGGAGCCGGTCGCGGCGCCCTTTCAACATCCCGACCGCGTAGACCGAGGCGACCAGGAAGCCGACGACCATGTAGGCGGCGAGGATCATGTGCGGCACCTCGTACGGGGTCGCCGGGTTGAAGATGACCTTGAACGGTTCGACTTCCGTCACCTTGCCCGCGGCGTCGAGGGCGAAGCCCTGCGGCTGGTTCATCCACGAGTTGGCGCTGACGACGGAGAAGGCGCCGCCGATCCCGGTGACGAACATCGGCACGCCGGTCCACCAGTGGACCCAGCCCGGGAGCCGCTTCCAGCCATAGATGAAGACGCCGAGGAAGATCGCCTCGAGGAAGAAGAAGAGCCCCTCGATCCCGAACGCGATCCCGAAGGCGCCGCCGAAGCGGTCCATGAAGTGCGGCCAGAGCAGGCCGAACTCGAACGAGAGGACGGTGCCGGTCACGGCCCCGACGGCGAAGGTGACGGCCATCGCCTTCGACCAGCGCTGCGCCAGCTCCATCGCGTCGTGGTCGTCCCTTTTCAGCCCGATCCAGTTGGCGACCAGAATCGTCGCCGGCAGGGCCACCCCGAGACAAGCCAACACGATGTGGAACGCCAGCGTGAAAGCCATTTGCTCGCGCGCGGCGAACAGGTTGGTCGTCGCGGACGCAGCCAGCGGAATCGCGCCGGAGAGGGCCATGTGAGCAAGCTACCCTCTGCGGAGCCCTACGTCTGTGTCGATCCCCACTCGACTCGTGTCGAATGGCGCAAGGATTTGATTACTTTCCGCGCGGCGCGATCGAGGAGGACGGGGCCGGAAGGTGGCTTGCGGCCGTCCGAGCTGCCGCGGGGCGGGAGGCGTTCGGGGGAGGGACGGGCGGCCTCGGGGGCCCGACCCGGTGCCCCGGGCGCGCTGCAGTACTTACTGTCGCCATGGCGACAGTAAGTACTGCAGCGCGTTGGAGGCCGTCGGGTAACCCGCACGGAAGCGTGGAGAAGGACACGGAAGGCGCACGAGGAGACCCTCCCGTGCGCCTTCCGTCCGGGGGTCGGGGCCGCCGGGCCGCGCCTCGGCCCTCAGGAGCTTGCGTGGTTCGAAATGGTCGCCATGCGCCCATAAGGAACCACGCAGATCCCTGACCGCCCGGGCGCCGTGGCACCACGCACGGGACCCGCACGCGACCCGCACGCCTCAGTGGAGAAGGACACGAAGGCGTGACGAACCCCCGGCCCCTCCCGCACCACCGCCCGGGGCGCCAGCTTGCCGGCGTCCCGGACCCCCGCCCCGGGCGCCAGCTTCCGGCATCCCGGACCCCCGCCCCAACCCCCCGCGGCGCATGCGGCGGTAGCGGCGGCTCAGGGCGTTCGTGGAGCTGTCGTGGTGGAGCTTCGGCTCCTCGGCCGACTCGAGCTCGGGGATGATCGCCTTCGCCAGTTCCTTGCCCAGCTCGACGCCCCACTGGTCGAAGCTGTCGATGTTCCAGACGGCGCCCTGGGTGAAGACGCTGTGCTCGTAGAGGGCGACGAGGGCACCGAGGGTCCGCGGGTCGAGGCGCTCGGCGAGGATCGTGTTGGAGGGGCGGTTGCCCTCCATCACCCGGTGCGGCACGACCGCCTCCGGGGTCCCCTCTTCGCGCACCTGCTCAGCCGTCTTGCCGAAGGCCAGCGCCTGGCCCTGGGCGAAGACGTTCGACATCAGCTTGTCGTGGTGGTCGCCGAGCTCGTTGAGGGAGTGGGCGAAGCCGATGAAGTCGGCCGGGATGAGGCGCGTGCCCTGGTGGATCAGCTGGTAGAAGCTGTGCTGGCCGTTGGTCCCCGGCTCGCCCCAATAGATCTGGCCGGTGTCGTAGTCGACGTGCTCGCCGGCGAGGGTGACGTGCTTGCCGTTCGACTCCATCGTCAGCTGCTGCAGGTAGGCCGGGAAGCGGTGCAGGTACTGGTCGTAGGGAAAGACGCCGCAGGTTTCGGCGCCGAAGAAGTCGCCGTACCAGACCGACAGCAGGCCCATGATCATCGGCAGGTTGGCACCCGCGTCGGCCTCCTGGAAGTGCTCGTCCATCGCGTGGAAGCCGGCCAGCATCTCCTCGAAGCGCGCCGGGCCGATCGCCAGCATCGTCGAGAGCCCGATCGCCGAGTCCATCGAGTACCGCCCGCCGACCCACTCCCAGAAGCCGAACATGTTGTCGGTGTCGATGCCAAACTTCGAGACCTCCTCGGCGTTCGTGGAGACCGCGACGAAGTGTTTCGCCACCGCCTCCTCCTCCCCGCCGAGCCCGGCCAGCGCCCACTCGCGGGCGGAGCGCGCGTTCGTCATCGTCTCCAGCGTCGTGAAGGTCTTCGAGGAGATGACGAAGAGCGTCTCCTGCGGGTCGAGGTCGCGGGTCGACTCGACGAAGTCGGTGCCGTCGACGTTGGAGACGAAGCGGAAGGTCATGTCGCGGCGCGAGTAGTGGCGGAGCGCCTCGTAGGCCATCACCGGGCCGAGGTCGGAGCCCCCGATGCCGATGTTGACGACGCCCGTGATCGCCTTGCCGGTGTGGCCGCGCCACTCGCCGTCGCGGACGCGCTCGGCGAACGCCGACATCCGGTCGAGCGTCTCGTGGACCTCCTTGACGACGTCGACGCCGTCGACGATCAGCGAGCGCTCGCGCGGCATCCGCAGCGCCACGTGGAGGACGGCGCGGTCCTCGGAGACGTTGATGTGCTCGCCGCGGAACATCGCTTCGCGGCGCTCCTCGACGCCGCGCTCGCGCGCCAGCTCGCCGAGCAGCATCAGCGTCTCGTCGGTGATCCGGTTCTTGGAGAAGTCGAGGAAGAGCCCGGCGCCTTCGGCGACCAGGCGCTCCCCCCGCTCGGGGTCGGCGTCGAAGAGCTCGCGCAGGGTGCGCTTGCGGACCGCGGCGAAGTGGGCCTGGAGGCGGGCCCAGGCCGGGGCCTCGCGCAGCGGGGTCCCGGCGGGCGCCCCGCTCAAGCCGTCACCCCGCGCTTGTCGGCGATCGTCTTCAGCAGCTCTTCCCAGGACTTGTTGAACGACGCTTTGCCCTCGTCCTGGAGGCGCTGGGCGAGCGCCTCGAGGTCGATCCCGGCGCCTTCGAACTCTTTCAGCGTCTGCTCCGCGGCCGCCCCGCCCGGGTCCATCAGGTCGCCGACCTGACCGTGGTCGGCGAAGGCCTCGAGCGTCTTGTCGGGCATCGTGTTGACGGTGAACGGCGAGGCGAAAGCCTCGATGTAGAGGGTGTCGGAGGCCTCCGGGTCCTTGGTGCCGGTGCTGGCCCAGAGGAGGCGCTGCGGGCGCGCCCCCTCGTTGGCGAGGCGCAGCCAGCGGTCCGAGCTCAGGAGCTCGCGGTAGGCGTGGTAGGCCCGCCCGCCGATCGCGATCCCGAGCCGGTTCTTCAGCTCCGCCGGCACCTCCTCGGCGACCGCGACGTCCCAGCGGCTCATGAAGATCGAGGCGACCGAGTGGACCACCGGGTCGAGCCCGGCCTCGATCCGCCGTTCGATCCCCTTCATGTAGGCGTCGGCGGAGGCGAGGTACTGCTGGTCGTCGAAGAGCAGCGTGACGTTGATCGGGATGCCGGCGAAGATCGACTCCTCGATCGCCTCCGTCCCCGCGGGCGTGCCCGGGATCTTGATGTAGAGGTTCGAGCGCTCGCCCTTGGCGTGGAGCTTGGCCGCCTGCTCGATCGTCGCCCCGGCGTCGTCGGCGAGCAGCGGCGAGACCTCGAGGCTGACGTAGCCGTCAACGCCCGCGGTGCGCGCGTGGACGTCGGCGAAGAGGTCGGCGGCGTCGCGCAGGTCGGCGAGGGCGAGCTCGAAGAAGACGTTCTCGTCGGAGTTCGCGCCCGGGCCGTCGGGGTTCTCGGCGGAGCCGGAGACCTCGGAGATCTGCTGGTCATAGGAGTCGCCGGAGCCGATCGCCTTGTCGAAGATCGTCGGGTTCGAGGTGAGGCCGGTGACCGAGAGCTGCTCGATGTAGCCCTTCAGGGTGTCCTCGCGCAGCATGTCGCGCGTGATGTTGTCGACCCAGAGGCTCTGTCCGAGGTCGTGAAGCTTCTGCGTGGGTTTCATGTCGTCCCCTTCTCTCTAATTTGAAGTTTCGTTGCGGGCGACGCGCTCGATCGCGCCGCGGGCGGCGTCGGCGACCTTGTCGGGGGTGAAGCCGAACTCGCTCATCACGTCCTTCAGGGGGGCCGAGCTGCCAAAGGTGTGCATACCCACCATTGCACCCTCGGGACCTATCCACCGGTCCCAGCCGAGGGTCGAGGCCTCCTCGATCGACACCCGGGCGCGGACCCGAGGCGGCAGGACCTCGTCGCGGTAG
>DASZUW010000507.1:0-1932 GCA_035547475.1 Solirubrobacterales bacterium | reverse complement strand
CGTGGGAACCAGGGCATGCCGAAGACCTCGTCGCCGACCGCGAAGCGGGTGACGCCGCCGCCGACCTTCGTGACCTCGCCGCAGACGTCCCAGCCGACGGTGAGGGGGAAGCCGCCCATCGAGGACGACACGCCGCGACCGGCGCGCGTCTTGAAGTCGACCGGGTTCACCCCGGCGGCGCGGACGCGGACCTGCACCTCGGTCGGGATCGGCTCCGGCACCTCGACATCCTCCGGCCGCAGCACCTCCGGCCCGCCGAACTCGCGCTGGACGATCGCCTTCATCGGGCCGATCTTAGGCGGATCGCCCGGTCCGCTACGTTCGCTCCCCTTGAGTTGGCTATCCCGGATAGCGGTCGACGTCCAGCCTTTGCGCGAGTCGCGCGACTTTCGCCTGGTGACGCTGGGCGCCGTGATCACCGGCCTCGGGTCCCAGGCGGCCCTCGTCGCGCTGCCCTACCAGGTGTTCGTGATCAGCGGCTCGGCCTTCCTCACCGGTCTGATCGGCCTCGCCGAGCTCGGCCCGCTGATCGTCGCCTCGCTCTTCGGCGGCGCGCTCGCCGACCGCTTCGAACGCCGCCGCCTGCTGCTCCTCTGCCAGTACGCGCTGGTGGCGATCGCCGCCGGCCTCGCCGTGGCCGCCGCCACCGGCCCGCCGCCGGTCTGGATCCTCTTCGTCCTCGCCGCCGCGATGGCGGGCGCCTCCTCGATCGAGCGCGTGGTCGCCTCGGCGATCGTCCCCGACACCGTCGCCCCGGAGCGGCTGCCGGCGGCGATCTCGCTCACCTACGGGCTCTTCCAGCTGACGATGGTCGCCGGCCCGGGCTTCGGGGGCATCCTGATCTCGCTCTTCGGCATCACCACGCCCTACGCGATCGACGCGGTCAGCTGCCTCGGCATGGCGGTCGCGGCGGCGATGATGTCGACGCAGCCGCCCGCCGCACGCGAGGCGCACGAGCCGGTCCTGCGCTCGATCCGCTCCGGCATCGCCTACCTGCGCAAGCTGCCCGCGGTGACGGCGGGCTTCGTGATGGACCTCTGCGCGATGACCTTCGGCATGCCGCGCGCGCTCTTCCCGGTCCTGGCGCTGACCGTCTACCACGCCGGCGCCGCCGGCACCGGCCTCCTCTACGCCGCCGTCGCGGCGGGCTCGACCGTCGCCGCGCTGACCACCGGCTGGATGTCCCGCGCGCGCTTCCTCGGCCGCATCGTCCTCGTCTGCGTCGCCCTCTGGGGCACCTTCATCGCCGCCGCCGGCCTGATCGAGAACATCTGGCCCGCCGCCGCCCTCTTCGCCCTCGCGGGCGCCGCCGACTCGGTCAGCGCCGTCTGCCGCAGCACGATGATGCAGACCCTCACCCCGGACGCCATGCGCGGCCGCATCTCCTCCGTCTTCTCCCTCGTGGTCGCGGGCGGTCCCCGCCTCGGCGACGTCGAGTCGGGCAGCGTCGCGGCCCTCGCCACGCCCGCCTTCTCGGTCGTCTCCGGCGGCCTCGTCTGTCTCGCCTCGGCCGCCGTGGTCGCGCTGGCCTTCCCCCAACTGGCGGCCTACGACTCGGTCGAGGCCCAGGGACGGGCGCGGGGGTGGCGGGAGGTGGGGGAGGGGACGCTCGGGCCGTCCACACCACTTCGGGATGCCTGAGGGGATGTCCTGGGCGCCTCATGGGGGTCCTGGCAGGCTGTGACCCCCATGAGGCGCCCAGGACGTGGGGGGTGCGGGGGGAGCGGCGGTACAGGGACGGGGCCCGGCGGACTCACGTGGGGCGCCGTGAAACAGTGGTGCGGAATCCGTGCGGGAGACGCCACACCTCCGCCCGGGCCGGGTCACCTCGTGACGAAGACGCCGGGAAGGCACCGGGGACGTGACGCTTCACTTAGCCTTCCGTCACCCTCCGGGCCCGGACCCGGCAGCCCGGAGGTGCGGGCGACCTGG
>DASZUW010000506.1:0-4879 GCA_035547475.1 Solirubrobacterales bacterium | reverse complement strand
CGAGAATCAGGCCCGCATATGACACTCCTCCACGGTCCCCAGTTTGGGGACCTCGTTCGGTAGGGGCGGCGCGACTTCCTTCCAGCAGGATCTGGCGAACGCCGACTGCATCGTGATCATGGGGTCGAACATGGCCGAGGCGCACCCGGTCGGCTTCCAGTGGGTGGTCGAGGCGCGCGAACGGGGCGCGAAGGTCATCCACGTCGACCCGCGCTTCACCCGCACCAGCGCCCTCGCCGACCTCCACGTGCCGATCCGCGCCGGGTCCGACATCGCCTTCCTCGGCGGCATCGTCAACTACATCCTCAGCAACGAACGCGAGTTCCGCGAGTACGTCCAGGCCTACACCAACGCCCGCACCATCATCAGCGACGACTTCCGCGACACCGAGGATTTGGACGGGATCTTCTCCGGGCTGGACGAGGAGAAGGGCAAGTACGAACGGGATTCCTGGCAGTACAAGGGGATGGACGTGGGCGCGTCGGCGGGCGAACGCGAATACGGCGAGGCCGAAGGCGAGCAGGCGCACGGCGCCCACGGCGGCGAGCTGGAGCGCGGCGAGCCGCCGCGCGAGGACGAGACGCTGCAGGACCCCCGCTGCGTCTTCCAACTGCTGAAGAAGCACTACGCCCGCTACACGCCGGAGATGGTCGAGCGGATCTGCGGGGTGCCGCAGGAGCAGTTCCTCGAGGTCGCCGAGGCGCTCTGCGAGAACTCCGGCCGCGAGCGCACCAGCGCCTTCTGTTACGCGGTCGGCTGGACCCAGCACACGGTCGGCGTCCAGTACATCCGCGCTGCGGCGATCGTCCAGCTGCTGCTCGGCAACATCGGCCGGCCGGGCGGCGGCATCATGGCGCTGCGCGGCCACGCCTCGATCCAGGGCTCGACCGACATCCCGACCCTCTTCAACATCCTCCCCGGCTACCTGCCGATGCCGCACGCGCACGAGGAGACGGACCTCGACCTCTACGTCGACCGCAACGCCCCGCCGACCGGCTTCTGGGGCAACACCCGCGGCTACATGGTCAGCCTGCTGAAGGCCTGGTGGGGGCCGGCGGCGCGCTACGAGAACGACTTCTGCTTCGACTACCTGCCGCGGATCGACGAAGACCACTCCCACTACAAGACCGTCACCGAGATGGAGGACAACAAGCTCTGCGGCTACTTCGTGATGGGCGAGAACCCGGCGGTCGGCTCGGCCAACTCGAAGCTCCAGCGGCTCGCGCTGGCGAAGCTGAAATGGCTGGTGGTGCGCGACTTCGCCGAGATCGAGACGTCGAACTTCTGGCTCGACGGGCCGGAGATCGAGACCGGCGAGCTCGTCACCGAGGAGATCGGCACCGAGGTCTTCCTGATGCCCGCCGCCGCCCACACGGAGAAGGACGGCAGCTTCACCAACACCCAGCGCCTCCTCCAGTGGCACCACAAAGCGGTGGAGCCGGAGGGCGACTGCCGCTCGGAGCTGTGGTTCATGTACCACCTGGGGCGCCGGATCAGGGAAAAGCTGGCGGGCTCCGAGCGCGAGCGCGACCGCCCGATCCTCGACCTCACCTGGGACTACCCGACGGTCGGCCCCGACGAAGAGCCCGACGCGGAAGCGGTGCTGGCGGAGATCGGCGGCTTCGACGCCGAGAAAGAGCCGCTCGCCGACTACCTGTCGCTGCGCGACGACGGCTCGACCACGTGCGGCTGCTGGATCTACGCCGGGTGCTACGCCGAAGGGGTGAACCAGACCGCGCGGCGCAAGCCGGGGCGCGAGCAGACCTGGGTCGCGCCGGAATGGGCCTGGGCCTGGCCGATGAACCGGCGCATCCTCTACAACCGCGCCTCCGCCGACCCCGCGGGCAAACCCTGGTCGGAGCGCAAGAAATACGTCTGGTGGGACGCCGCCGCGGAAGAATGGACGGGCGAGGACGTGCCCGACTTCGCCGTCGACAAGGCGCCCGATTACGTCCCGCCCGCAGGGGCGAAGGCCCAGCAGGCGCTGCGCGGCGACGAGCCGTTCATCATGCAGGGCGACGGCCGCGCCTGGCTGTTCGCGCCGAACGGGATCGTCGACGGCCCCTTCCCCACCCACTATGAGCCGAGCGAGTCGCCGTTCGAGAACCCGCTCTACGGCCGGCGCTCGAACCCGGTGCGCGAGGACTACGACCGCCGCGACAACCCCTTCAACCCCAGTGGGGACGAGCCCGGTTCCGACGCCTACCCCTACGTCGTCACCACCTACCGGCTCACCGAGCACCACACCGCCGGCGCGATGAGCCGCACGCTGCCGTTCCTCTCGGAGCTCCAGCCGGAGTTCTTCTGCGAGGTGAGCCCGGAGCTGGCGCGCGAGCGCGGCCTCGAGCACGGCGGCTGGGCGACGATCCTCAGCGCCCGCACCGCGATCGAGGCGCGGGTGATGGTGACCGACCGGATGAAACCGCTGCGCGTCGACGGTCGCGTCGTCCACCAGGTGGGGCTCCCCTACCACTGGGGCAACAAAGGCATCAGCACCGGCGACTCGGCGAACGACCTCTTCCCCTTCGCGCTCGACCCGAACGTCCACATCCAGGAGGTGAAGGCGGCGACCTGCGACGTCCGCCCGGGCCGACGGCCGCGCGGGGCGGAGCTGCCGGTCTTCGTTGAGCGCGTCCGCCGGGAAGCGGGGGGACGATGAGCTACGGGAGCGAGGCGCGGCCGCGCAAAGGCTTCTTCACCGACACCTCGGTGTGCATCGGCTGCAAGGCCTGCGAGGTCGCCTGCAAGGAGTGGAACAAAGTGCCGCCCGACCCGCAGGGGCTGACCGGCAACTCCTACGACAACAGCGGCGAACTCGGGGCGAACCGCTGGCGCCACGTCGCCTTCATCGAGCAGAAGGTGACGGTCGGGGTCGAGGAAGCCGCGCCGGAGTCCTTCGTCGCGGAGGCGGCGCGGCAGAATCTGGTGGAGCAGGGGCTCGACCCGCACACCGACGCCGACGGCTTCCGCTGGCTGATGAGCTCCGACGTCTGCAAGCACTGCACCGAGGCGGGCTGCCTCGACGCCTGCCCCACCGGGGCGCTCTTCCGCACCGAGTTCGGCACCGTCGTCGTCCAGGAGGACATCTGCAACGGCTGCGGGTACTGCGTCGTGTCCTGCCCGTTCGGAGTCATCGACCAGCGCGAGGGCGACGGCCGGGTGTGGAAGTGCACCATGTGCTACGACCGGCTGAAGGACGACATGGAACCAGCGTGCGCGCAGGCCTGCCCGACCGACTCGATCCAGTTCGGCGACCTCGACGAGCTGCGCGAGCGGGCGGCGCGGCGGGTGGAGCGGCTGCACGAGCGCGGGCGCGGCGAGGCGCGGCTCTACGGCGACTCCGAGGACGACGGGGTCGGCGGCTTCGGCGCCTTCTTCCTGCTGCTCGACGAGCCCGAGACCTACCGGCTGCCGCCCGACCCGGTGGTGCCGACGCGGCGCTCGCCGCAGGTGTGGGCGGCGGCGCTGGGCGCGGCGGCGGTCCTCGCCGGCGGCGTCGCGGCGAGCTTCCTCGGCGGAGGGCGACGGTGAGCGAGGAGACCTACGTCCACGGCGATCGCGGCCGGCCGCGGCGGCGCAACGGCGGCAAGGGCGGCGAACGAAGCATGGTCCCGCGCGAGCGGCCGACCTCCTACTACGGGCGGCCGATCGTCAAGCACCCGGTCTGGAAACCGGAGATCCCCCTGTACTTCTTCTTCGGCGGCCTGGCCGGGGCGAGCGCCTGCCTGGCGGCGGCGGCGACCTTCGCCGGGCGGCCCGCGCTGGCGCGCCGCGCCTGGGGCGGGGCCTTCGTCGGCGTCACCGTCAGCCCGGTGCTGCTGATCAGGGACCTCGGCCGGCCGGGGCGCGTCCTCTACATGCTGCGGATGGTGAAGATCACCTCGCCGATGAGCCTCGGCGCCTGGCTCCTGGCGGCCAACGGCGGCGCGACGAGCCTCGCCGCGGCGCTGAACCTGGCGCTGCCGCGGCGGCGCGGCGGGCTGCCGGAGATCGGCGCCGCGGCGCTCGGCGCGCCGCTCGCGACCTACACCGCCGCGCTGATCACCAACACGGCGATCCCGGCCTGGTCGGAGGCGCGGGTCGAGATGCCGTTCGTCTTCGCCTCCAGCGCGGCGGCGAGCGCCGCGGGCGCCGCCCTGCTCACCGTCCCGGCCGACGAAGCCGAGCCCGCCCGCGCCCTCGGCATCGCCGCGGTCGCCGTCGAGGAAACCGCGTCGCAGATCATGCACAGGCGCCTCGGCCCGCTGGCGACGGCCTACGAGGAGGGCGAAGCGGGAACGGTCGACAAGATGGCGCGCGCCCTGAGCGCGGCGGGAGCGCTGGCGTTGGCGCTCGGTGGCGGGCGCGGCCCCGGCGGGGGGCGGACCGGGCGCGCGATCACCGCCGCGGGCGGGGCGATGCTGGTGGCCGGCGCCGTCTGCAAGCGCTGGGCGGTCTTCAAAGCGGGCTTCGCCTCCGCCGCGGATCCCCGCCAGACGATCGACCTCCAGCGCGAGCGCATGGCGGCCGAGCACCGCGCCGGCGCCTGATCGCCCCGCCACGCACGGCGCGCGCTCCCGGGCGACGAGGCGGCGAAGGAATCGAACCTTCCAAGCGGTGGGCTGCACCGCCCTGCCGGCTTTGAAGGCCGGATGGGCCACCAGACCCCTGCCGCCCCAGGCGGGCCTGGAGCTTATGCCGCCGGGCCGCGCGGGTAGTGGCGGTCGCCGTCGCGCCGCAGGACCCGCTCGCCGTCGAGGTGCTCGAGCAGCGCCTGGGCGTACTTGCGGCTGAGGCCAAGCGCGTCGCGGACCTCGCCGATGCTCGTGGACCCCGCGCGGGCGACGAGCTCCGCGACCGCCCCGGTGAGCCGCTCCGCCTCCGCGGTCGGGTAGACGAC
>DASZUW010000505.1:0-2658 GCA_035547475.1 Solirubrobacterales bacterium | reverse complement strand
CAGCGCCTGCACCGCGTCGGTCACCCGGTCGGCGGCGATGACGCACGAGATCTTGATCGGCGACGTGGAGATCATCTCGATGTTGATCCCCTGCTCGCCGAGCGTCTTGAAGACCCTCGCCGCCACGCCCGGGTGCGAGCGCATCCCGGCGCCGACGATCGACACCTTGCCGATCTGCTCTTCGGCCTTCACCTGCACGGCGACGTCGCCGAGCCCGTCGATCACCTCCCGCGCCACCGGCAGCTCCCCGCGGTCGACGGTGAAGGAGAGGTCGGCCAGCTGATCGTCGCCGACCGGCTCGTTCTGGATGATCACGTCGACGTTCACGTTCGCGTCGGCCAGGGCGCCGAAGATGCGACCCGCCACGCCCGGCTCGTCGCGCAGACCGGTAAGGGTCACCCGCGCCTCGGCGTCGGAATGGGTGACGGCGGTTACGAAAGGTTGCTCCATGGTCTCTTCCTCTGACACGACGAGGGTACCGGGACCGTCCTCGAAGCTTGAGCGACAGTGGATCCGCACCCCGTGGTTGCGGGCGTACTCGACCGAGCGCAGCTGCAGCACCCGGGCCCCCGAGGCCGCCATCTCGAGCATCTCCTCGAAGGAGGCCTGGGCCAGCTTGCGGGCGTCGGGGACGATCCGCGGGTCGGCCGAGTAGACCCCGCTGACGTCGGTGTAGATCTCGCAGACCTCGGCGCCGAGCGCAGCGGCGAGCGCCACCGCGGTCGTGTCGGAGCCGCCGCGCCCCAGCGTGGTGACGTCGCGACTGTCGGTCGAGACGCCCTGGAAGCCGGCGACGAGGACGATCCGGTCCTGCTCGAGCGCCTGGCGGATGCGGTCGGCGCGCACGTCGATGATCCGCGCTTTGGTGTGGGAGGAGTCGGTGACGATCCCCGCCTGGGAGCCGGTCAGCGAGATCGCCTCGTGGCCCATGTCGTGGATCGCCATCGCGCAGAGGGCGCAGGAGATCCGCTCGCCGGTGGAGAGCAGCATGTCCATCTCGCGGGCGACCGGGCGGGCGGAGATCTCGTGCGCCTGCTCGACCAGCTCGTCGGTCGTCTTGCCGCGCGCGGAGAGCACCGCGACCACGCGTTTGCCGCCTTCGCGGGCGGCGACGATGCGCCCCGCGGCGCGTTTGATCTGCTCGGCGCCGGCGACCGAGGTGCCGCCGAACTTCATCACGACTATGTCAGCTGCCGCGTCGGGCACGTACACGAGGATAGAGAGCGGTCAAGGCTCGCCGTCCCGCGCCGATAACCGGGGGGTAGTGGAGCCGAAGACGAGCGACATGCCGGTGGCCCGGACCGAGTCCGGACGCGCCCGCCAGGGAGGACGGCTGCTGGTCGCCGGGCGCCTCGCCACGGCGCTTTCGCGCACCGGCTCGGTCGAGGGCGTCGCGGGCGAGGCGGTCCGCACGCTGCACGAATCCTTCGACTGCTACCTGGCCGTGGTGGAGCGGCTCGACCCCGACGGGGTGCTGCGCGTGGTCGCGCTGGCGGGGCCCTCGGCGGCCCAGGTGCGGGACCTCCTCGCCCACGGGCAGCGGGTCGAGGTCGGCGTCAACGGGCGCGTCGCCCGCACCGGCCGCCCCGCCCTGGTCAACGACACGAGCGCCGACCCCGACTACCTCGGCCGCGCCGACGGCGACGACCCCGGCTCGCAGCTCTCGCTGCCGATCGTCGTCGCCGAGACCAACTGGGGCGTGCTGAACCTCGAACAGCGCGGGCGCGGCGCCTTCGGCGAGGAAGACCTGCTGCTCGCCCACGTGGTCGCGGGCCAGATCGGCGCCGCGATCCACCGCTGCCGGCTGGTCGCCGAACGCGAGAACGCCTTCCTCGCCACGATCGGCGTGATCGCCCGCGCGGTGGAGCTGCAGGACTCCTACACCGCAAGCCACGCCGAGGAGGTCTCCGCGCTGGCCGTCCGGGTGGGCCGGCGGATGGGGATCGGGGGCGTGGAGCTCGACCGCCTCCGTTACGGCTCCCTCCTCCACGACATCGGCAAGATCTCGATCCCGGCGGAGATCATCCGCAAGCCGGGGCCGCTCACGCCCGCCGAGCGCGCGCGGATGGACGAGCACACGGTGATCGGCGCGCGCATGCTCGCGCGCATCCCCTTCCTCGCCCCGGTCGCGCCGCTTGTGCGGGCCGCACACGAGCGCCACGACGGCGGCGGCTACCCCGACGGCCTCGCGGGCGACGACATCCCCCGCGCCGCGATGGTGATCGCCACCTGCGACGCCTTCCACGCGATGACCTCCGACCGCAGCTACCGCAAGGCGATGAGCGTCGCGGCTGCCGAAGCCGAGCTGCGCGCCAACTCGGGCACCCAGTTCCGCCCCGAGGTCGTCGACGCGCTCCTCGCCGAGCTCGCCGAGCGGCCGCACCCGGCCGCGCGCCCCGCCAGCGCGGGCTAGTTCCCGCCGAGGTTGCCGAGCATCGCCTGTTCGGCCATGCGGATCAGGCCGAGCCCGCTGTGGGGGCGCATGTCGCTCGAGCGCACGCGGACGTGCGAGCCGTGCGGGCCGATCACCTCGACGATGGTGCAGACGTCGCCGATCTCGCAGTCGTCGCCGTAATCGGCCTCGATCGCTTCCATCTGCTCCGCCACGACTTTGCCGATCTTGCTCTGGTCGAGCATCAACGCCTCCTGTAGTTAGCC
>DASZUW010000504.1:0-3699 GCA_035547475.1 Solirubrobacterales bacterium | reverse complement strand
CGACGACGGTCGGCGGTTCCGCGCGCCCTAGGCGCCGCGCGGGTTACCGCCCGTAGCGGTCGTTCGAGAGCACCAGCTGCTCGGGGATCGCGGCGCGCGGGGGCGGGGCGGGATCGGCGCGGACCGAGACGGTCTCGGCGACGCTGTGGCTGACGACGTGGTCGCCGTCGGCGGAGTGCACCGTGACGTGGTCGTCGTCGGACTCGGCGACCTTGCCCTCGAGGCCGGGGTGGAGGCCCGCGTCCTTGAGGTAGTGAAGGAGCTCCTCGGCCTCGTTCTCGAAGCGCAGGACGACGATCGAGGCGCCGACCTCGACGTCGGCGAGGAGGGAGCCGCGCTCGCGGATCCCCTCGACGATCGGGTGGCCGTGGGGGCAGGTGGTGGCGTCGCCGATCGCCGCACGCATCCGCTCCTCCAGCACCGGCGACATCGCGTGCTCGATCCGCTCCGCCTCCTCGTGGACCTCGTCCCAGGGGATGCCGAGGACGTCGGTCAGGAAGCGCTCGATCATGCGGTGGCGGCGGACGATGTAGGAGGCGCGCTCGCGCCCTTCGTCGGTGAAGGCGAGCGATTTGTCGGGGTTCCGTTCGACGTAGCCGTCTTTGATCAGGCGCCCCACCATTTCGTGGACGGTCGGGGCGGAGAGCTGCATCGCGCGGGCGATGTTGGCGCCGGTCATGGGCAGCCCGGCCTCGTCGATCCAGAACATCGACTCGAGGTACTCCTGCTCCGCGACGGTCGCGTCGGCTGCCAACTCACCCTCCTTTAGGCGCCCCTCATCAGGGTTCCCTAATATCTAGATCCTTGACGGCGATCTACAACTCGGCGCGCCGCCACTGGCCACTTTACCTGGGCGGCTTGCTCGTCGCGCTGCTTGCCTGGAGCGCGTTCGACGCCCACGGCGGCACCCCCGAACCGACCGCGGGCGACCACCTGAGCCACGGCGCTGTCGTCCTCGACAGCGCCCTGCTCGTCTTCCGCGAGGGCCTGGAGACGATCCTCGTCCTCGCCGCCGTCACCGCCAGCATGGTCGGCGCGACGCAGGTCTACCGCAAGCCGATCGCGCTCGGCGCGGCGGGCGGCTTCCTCGCCAGCGTCGCCACCTGGTTCCTCGCCGCCTGGGTGCTCGGCGAACTCGGCGGCGGCGGGCTCGCCGTGCAGGCGGCGACCGGCCTGCTCGCGGTCATCGTCCTGCTCGTCGTCATGAACTGGTTCTTCCACAAGGTCTACTGGACCGGCTGGATCCAGAACCGCAACAAGCACAAGAAGAGGATCCTGTCGCGCTCCGGCGTCGACGGCCGGCGCGCCGCCCTCTGGGGCATGGTCCTGCTCGGCCTGACCTCGGTCTACCGCGAGGGCTTCGAGGTCGTCCTCTTCCTCCAGAACCTGCGCCTGACCTACGGCGCCGGGACGGTGCTGGAGGGCGTTGCGCTCGGCCTCGCCCTGACCGCCGCCGTCGGCGTCATCACCTTCCTCGCCCACCGGCACATGCCCTATAAGCGGATGCTGGTGCTGACCGGGGTGATGCTCGGCGTCGTCCTGATCGTGATGGTCGGCGAGTCGGTCCAGGAGATGCAGCTGGCGGGCTGGCTGCCGGAAACGACGGTGGCGCTCTCGATCCCCGGCTGGGTCGGGCTCTGGTTCGCGGTCTTCCCGACGGTCGAGGGGCTCGCCGCCCAGGTGCTGGCCGCGGCGCTCGTGCTCGGCTCCTACTTCGGCGCGGAGTGGTGGCGGGTGAAGCGGCCGCGTCGCAAGGCGCTGGCCGAGTCCGGGCGCGCCGCGGGGCCGGTGCTGAACCCGGACGCGCCGCGGATCGGCCCGGCGCCCGCCGCTCAGCGCTCCATCAGCGCCGAGACCACGGCTTCGTAGAAGCCCTCCCCGTTGGTGCCCTCGGTGACGGTGACGTTGCCGAACCGTGGCAGGTAGGCGCGCAGGCCGGGGTCGCGTTCGGGCCCGTTGGCGACGACGAAGAAGCGGCCGACGGCGGCGGCGACCTCGAGGTCCTCGACCGAGTCACCGACCCCGATGCAGTCCTCGAGCCGGTACCCGCGGGCGCGCGCGTGGGCGGCGACCGCGGTGGCCTTGGAGACCGTCCGCGGCACCAGGTGGTAGGCGTGGGTCTGCCCCTCGACCGTCTTCATCGGCGTGCCGATCGCGCCGTTGTCGAGGAAGCGCAGGTCGTCGTCGCCGTGCTCGCCGAGCAGGGCGTTCGCCTCGTCGACGTCGACCTTGCCGCGGAAGAGGTGCGAGTGGACGCGGCCGTGGTGCCAGGGCGAGTGGTACTCGAGCCGGCCTCCGAAGTGCTCGAAGAGCATCTGCGGGATGCCGCGCCGCTCGATCTGTTCGTAGACCGTGCCCTCGTATTCGTCGGGCTGCAGCTCGCCGGTGAGGAGCGTGACCTCGCCGTCCATCGCGAAGGCGCAGCCCGCCTCGAAGATGTAGGAGCGCTGGCCCATCAGGCGGGCGGCCTCGTGGACCTGCGGCTCGCGGCGGCCGGACATGATCACGACCTCGACCCCCGCCCGGGCGCACGCCTCGAGCGCCCGCGCCGGCGCCATCGAGAAGTTCCCGTCGCGATCGAGGAAGAGCGCGCCTCCCTTCCCGAGGAGGGTCCCGTCGAGGTCCGTGTACACGCAGGCGAGCGACATCGGCCGCTCGCTACCGTAGCGATGGTGGAGTGGCGGCTTCGTGATTTGACTCTGGACCTGGCCCGGCCGGTGGCGGCGGGGATCGTCAACGTGACGGTCGACTCGATGTTCGAGGGGGCGCGCAGCGGCACGCCGGCGGGGGCGATCGCCGACGCGACGCGGCTCGTCGAGGCGGGCTTCGACATGCTCGACGTCGGCTCGGTGGCGGCGCGCAGCGGCCCGCCGGTGTCGGTCGAGGACGAGTGCGCGGCGCTGATCCCGGCGCTGGAGGGCATGGCGGGCCTCGGGGTGCCGATCTCCGCCGACACCTTCCAGGTCGCGACCGCGCGGCGCGCGCTCGCCGCGGGCGCCGTCTGCGTCAACGACATCTCCGGAGGGTGCGACGAGATGTTCGAGCTCCTCGCCTCGACCGGCGCCGGCTATGTCTTGATGCACATCGAGGGGCCGCCGCGGGTCGAGCGCCCCTGGCGCGAGTACGACGACGTCGTCGACCACATGGTCGCCTGGTTCGAAGGGAGGGTCGAGCGGATGCGGGAGCTGGGGGTGCGCGAGGAGCAGATCGCAATCGACCCGGGGCTCGACTTCGACCTCTCGCCGGAGCAGGACCTCGAGGTGATGCGGCGGCTGGGGGAGCTGAAGGCGCTCGGGCTGCCGCTCTACGTCTCGCTGTCGCGGAAGGACTTCATCGGCGCGGTCCTCGCCGGGTCATGGGAGGAGCGTCGGCCGGCGGGGGAGCGCGAGTGGGGGACGGTCGCCGCCACGACGCTCGCCGTGCGCTCCGGCGGCGACGTCCTGCGCCTCCACGACCACAGCAGCCTGCAGGCGATGCGCCTGGCCGGAGAGGTCGTCCGCGGGTGAGCGCCCCGGGACGTCGCCCGCGGATGCGCCCGAGAGTTCGCCCGCGGATGAGTTCGCAGAAATCCGCGGACAGCGCGGAGAGGTGCGAACGCGCAGGGGGTGGGCGCTGATGGCACGCTCGCAGATCATCGACACGCAGTGGGGGCTGGCGATCGCGCCGGCGCGCCGCGACGGGCGGATCGTCGCCGAGACC
>DASZUW010000503.1:0-14624 GCA_035547475.1 Solirubrobacterales bacterium | reverse complement strand
GTCAGAAGGGTGTCGAGGTCGGCGCGCACGGGGCCTCCTTGGTCGACGTTGCGGTAGCAACGCCTGACTTCGGCGCCCTTCGTCGTGCTCCCTGGTGGCCGAGGCGGCCGTCAGGGTCAATTAGGAATCAACCATCTAGAGCGTGGCGTTCCCGGCATCTTCCGCACGGGACCGCGCAAGGTCTGGCATCCCACGCGCGCGGGCGCGGCGGAAGGACGACCGTCTCATCGGTCAGGAGTGTCCGTGTGGAGTTGGGGCGCGCACGGCGCCCAAAGTCGACGCGCGCCGGCGGGGCCGCCGCGCCCGTCCCGACGGGCCGCGTCCCGGGCTGCCGGGACCCTTGCGTGGTTGGAAACCCGCGTATGGCGCGGGTTTCCAACCACGGCGGGCCCGGAAGTGGTGTGGACGGCCCGGGCGAAGTGGCGGGACGGCGCCCCGCGCCCTACGCCGCCGCCGCCACCGCCCCCGCACGCGCTTCCTTCAGCACTCGCGGGGCGAAGTCGTCGAGGACCGCGTGGGCGGCTTCGCTCAGCGGCGGCTCGAGGGCGAGCAGGCCTTCCAGGTGACGCTCCGCCCAGGCGAGCGCCAGGCCCGGCGGCACGTCGCCGGCGCGCGCGCCGTCGAGGACGACCAGCGGGCCGAGCGCGCGGTTCAGCCGGCTGGTCGGGCCCGCGGCGGGCTCAGGGGCGCCCGGCTCCGGCGCCGGCGGCTCCTCCCCCGCCGCGATCGCGCGCCCGAAGCCCTCGAACCAGTCGCGCCGCGCCCGCCACTCCTCGTCGAAGGGGCCGCAGGCGGCCGCGACCCAGGCCTCGTGGCGATCGAGCGGCGCCAGCGGCGCGAGCCCGGCCGCGTCGTGCATCAGGCGCGCCGCCCGCCGCACCCGCGTCGCCCCGCCGACCAGCCGCGCCAGCGAGTCGAGGTCGCGCCGCGCCGAGCCGTTCTCGGCGAGGTACTCGCGCACCGTGTCGTCGAGGCGCAGCGCCGCTTCGCTCGCCTCCACCGCGACCGGCTCGATCGGCGCCGCCCGCTCGGCCCCGAGCATCGTCGCGATCGTCGTGTCGAGGTACCGCGCCGCCGTCTCGTAGGCCGCGCCGATCGATTCGCGCAGCACGTCGGCGGCGCCGCGCGGCCAGAAAAGGAAGCCGGTGACGAGCGAGATCGCGCTGCCGATCGCGACGTCCTCGATCCGCACCACGCCGACCGACCAGCCGACCGGGTTCAGCAGGTTGAAGAGGACGACGATCACGATCGTGAAGCCGGCCTGCCCGGCGGTGAAGGAGATCGCCCGCGGCGAGTAGGCGCCGAGCAGGACCGCGAAGGGGAAGATCGTCCACAGCAGCCAGGTGTGGTCGCCGATCGCGGCGACGATCAGGCCGCCGACGACGATGCCGATCAGCGTCCCGGCGAGCGCCTCGACCACCGTCGTCCCGGTCGCCAGGGCGCTCGAGCGCAGCACCGAGATCGTCCCCAGCACGACCCAGAAGCCGTTCTGCGCGTCGGTGACGCGGGCGACGAGGACGGCGAGCGCCAGGCCGACCGCGCCGCGGACGCTGTTGCGGAACCAGACCGAGCGCATCGAGTAGTGCGAGCCCGCGATCCGCCGCCCCTGGCGCAGGCCGACCCGCCCCGCCGTCAGCGTCGGCTCGCGCGGCGCCTTGCCGCCCGCCGCCTGGATCGCGTGGCGCCCGATCTGCAGCGCCGCGAAGGCGAGGCCGCGCAGCCGGAAGGCCTCGTTCAGCTCTTCGGTGACGCGGCGCGCGTCGTCCTCGGGACGGTGCTCGGCCAGCCGCGCGAGGAAGGCGCGGCCGATCGCGCGGTGGGCACCGGCGAGGCCCGCGAGCTCGGCCCCCTCGTCGCCGGGATCGTTGGCGCGCAGGCGCTCGGCGGCGCGCCGCAGCGCCGCCGGCACGCGCGTCTCCACCGCCGCGCGCTCGGCGGCGAAGCCCTCGCTGACCCAGCCCGGCGCGGGCTGCTCGCGGGCGAGCGCGTCGAACCAGTCGAGGTCGTCGACGAGGCGGCCGAACGCCGCGGTGCGCCCGCCGACGCCGCTCGGCCGGTGCGGCAGCGAGACGAACGCGTTCCGGGCGGCGACGACCGCTTCGTAGGCCTCGGCGGAGCGCCCGGCGAGCCGTTCCTCTTCCGCGGCGGTGGCGAGCTCGCTGCTGAGCGTCGCCCCCATCCCCTCGACCAGCGCCGCCAGCTTGTCCAGAGCGGCCGCGCCCCCCTGCCGCAGCCGGTCGGGCGGGCGGCCCGGCCAGAGGCCGAAGATCGCGACGATCGAGAGCGCCCCGGCGACGCCCCAGCCCGCCAGCCGCGCCGGGATCTCGCCCGGGTCGGCTTCGACCATCGCGGCGATCACGAAGGTGAGGATCAGGACCAGCGAGGCGGCGGCGACGTAACCGTCGATCACCCCGGCGAAGAGCACGGCGAAGCCGACCAGCAGCGCGACCACCACCGCCAGCCAGGTGGTGTGCGAGCAGAGCGTGCCGAGGGAGATCGTGAGCGTGCAGGCGAGGAGCGTCCCCAGGTAGGCGAGGAAGCGCTCCGCGCGCGTGCCGCCGAAATCGACGAAGACGAGCATGCCGATCGAGCCGAAGGCGGCGAAGAGCGCCATCTGCGGGAGGTCGAAGACCTCGAGGCCGAGCGCGAAGGCGGCGGGGACGACGATCGCGGCGCGGACCGCGTTCTTCAGCGCGAAGCGGCCGGGGTCGGAGATCGTCAACCTCACCCGGCGAACATACTTCCGACGATGGCCGCTGAACAGACGAACGGGCGCACCGCCTGGGCGCGCAACCTGGCGACGCCGGTGCGCGACTTCCTCGGCACCGAGACCGGCTCGGCGCTGGTCCTCGTCGGCGCCGTGGTCGCGGCGCTGATCTGGGCGAACGTCGCCGGCGGCAGCTACGGCGAGTTGTGGGGGACGCACCTCCAGGTCCAGGTCGGCTCGCACGGGATCGCCGCCACGCTGCGCGATTGGGTGAACGAGGGGCTGATGGCGCTCTTCTTCCTCGTCGTCGGGCTGGAGGCCAAGCGCGAGATCGACCTCGGCGAGCTCCGCGAGCACAACCGGCTCTGGTACCCGGCGCTGGCGGCGCTCGGCGGGATCGGCGGCGCGGTCGGCATCTACCTGCTCTTCAACGCGGGCGGCGCGGGCGGCGGCGGCTGGGGCGTGGCGATGTCGACCGACACGGCGCTGGCGCTCGGCGTCCTGGCGCTCGTCGCGCCCACCGGCTCCACGCGTCTGCGCGTCTTCCTCCTCACCCTCGTGGTATTCGACGACCTCGCGGCGCTGGCGATCATCGTCATCGCCTACACCGACTCGGTCGACGCGGTGGCGCTCGCGGTCGCCGTCGGGCTCTTCGCGATCCTCGGGCTGCTGCGGTTCCTGCCGTCGATGCGCGGGCCGATCGCGGTGATCGTCGGCGCCGGGATCTGGGTGGCGATGTACGAGTCGGGGATCGACCCGGTGATCGCCGGGCTCGCGATCGGGCTGGTGACGAGCGCCTACCCGCCCTCCCGCCAGGAGCTCGAGCGTGCCACCGACCTCACCCGCGAGTTCCGCGAGCAGCCGACCGCGGGCGGGGCGGTCGAGGCGCGCCGCAGCCTCGTCCAGGCGATCTCGCCGAACGAGCGCCTCCAGTACGCGCTCCACCCGTGGACGAGCTACGTGATCGTGCCGCTCTTCGCGCTCGCCAACGCGGGCGTCCACATCACCGGCGGGCTGGTCTCCGACGCGGCGAGCTCGCCGATCACGATCGGGATCGTCGCCGGCTACGTCGTCGGCAAGCCGCTCGGCATCTTCCTGCTGCCGTGGCTGGCGACGCGGGCGCCGGTGCGCAGGCTCGTCGGCGGCGGCAAACTGACGATCACCTTCCCGGGCCTGCTCGGCACCGGCACCGCGGCGGGCGTCGGCTTCACCGTCTCCTTCCTGATCGCGAGCCTCGCCTTCACCGGGCCGGCGCTCGACGAAGCGAAGCTCGGCGTGCTCGTCGCCTGCCTGATCTCCCCGCTCGTCGCCTTCGGCGTCTTCCGCGGCACCCGGGCGCTGATCCCACAGTCGCGCCGGCTCGAGCAGCTGCGGCGCACCGCCGAATCGATCATCGACCTCGCCGACGACGTCGACCCGGAGCGCGACCACATCCGCGGCGACCCGGACGGCGCCGTCACCCTGGTCGAGTACGCCGACTTCGAGTGCCCCTACTGCGGGCGGGCGGAGCCGACGATCCGCGAGCTCCTCGACATGCACCACGGCGGCGGCCTCCGTTACGTCTTCCGCCACCTGCCCCTGCAGGACGTCCATCCGCACGCCCAGCTGGCGGCGGAGGCGAGCGAGGCGGCGGCCGCGCAGGGCGCCTTCTGGGAGATGCACGACACGCTGATGGCCCACCAGGGGGAGCTCGAGCTCGACGACGTGCGCCGTTACGCCGACGAGCTGGAACTCGACGCCGATCGCCTCGAAGACGAGGTGCGCAGGCGGGTCTACCTGCCGCGGGTCGCCGAGGACGTGCAGAGCGCCGACGCCTCCGGCGTCTCCGGCACGCCGACCTTCTTCATCAACGGCCGCCGCCACCAGGGCGTCTACGACATCGAGGCGCTGACCGCCGCGATCACCCGCGCCCGGCGTCTGGCGGAGGCCGAAGAAAAGGCGCTGGCGGAGAAGAAGCGGGCGAAGGAGGAGGCAAAGCGCGAGCGCGAAGCCGCCGGGCGGGCCTGATCGCGACCTGGGGAGACGTGGCCGAGGAGGTCGAGCAGCCCGGCGGCCCCGAGCCCGAGGGCTACTTCAGGGGGCGATCGGGCGCTCAGCCCGCCGAGCTGGTCGCCAGGGAGATCGAGGCGGGAGCGTGGGCGGTGAGTTCGCGGGCCTCGCGGAAGGTCAGCAGGCGGCCGCCGGCCGGGTCGATCAGCTTCAGCCGCAGCGAGCGCACACCGGCGCCGAAGGTGAGCACCGGGACGTCGGCGAAGATCGGGCTCTCGAGGTGGGCGCGCTGCAGGTTGTAGTTGGGGATCTTGGCGCTCAGGTGGTGGACGTGGTGGAGGCCGATGTTGCCGCTGAAGAACCGCATCACCGGGGAGAGCTTGAGGTAGGAGCTGCCCTTGAGCGCGGCGTCGGCGTAGTCCCAGGCCTCGCCCGTCTCCCAGTAGGCGTCCTCGAACTGGTGCTGGACGTAGAAGAGGAAGACGCCGGCGACGCCGGCCAGCATCGCGGCGGGCATCTGCACGAGGAGCCAGTCGACCGGGCCGACCACCGCCATCGTCGCCCCGATCAGGCCGAGGAGCGCGACGTTGGTCAGCCAGACGCTGTGGACCTGGCGCGGGCGCATGTCCTTGTTCCAGCAGCGCGGGCCCAAGAGCAGCGACCAGAGCGGCCCGACGGTGAAGAGGACGGCGGGGCTGCGGAAGAGCCGGTAGGCGAGGCGGCCCATGCGGTCGCGGGACGCGTACTCGGCGACGGTCAGGGTCTCGACGTCACCCTGGCCGCGGCGGTCGAGGTCCCCCGAGGTGCCGTGGTGGACGGCGTGGTTGTGGCGCCAGTTGGCGAACGGCTGGAAGACCAGCAGCGCCGTGATCCGGCCGACCCAGAGGTTGGCCCGCTTACCCGGCAGGAACGAGCCGTGCGCGCAGTCGTGGAAGACGATGAAGGTGCGCAGGAGGAAGCCCGCGGTCGGGACCGAGAGCACCAGCGCCACCCAGAGCTGGTCCGCGACCAACAGGTACATGCAGACCATGAGCGCGACGTAGACGACGGCCGACAGCAGCAGGTCGACGACCGCCCGGGGGACCGACGCCCGCTCGTATTCCGCCACCGACGCTCGCCAGTAGGCCCGTGCCTCTCCCCTGCCGGGGTCCTGCGATGAATGGCTCACTCGTGCTCCTGCCCCTGTGGATCGGGTTCTGGTCACACCGACCAAGGGCAGTCGGTCGCGGATTTATACAGGTGGCACCTAAAGCCCGCCCAAAGGGCCTATGGAGGCGGGGCGACGATCCGGCCGGCGCCGGGGTCAGCCGCCGATCGGCAGGCGGGGATTGGCGCCCCAGAAGATCAGCGTCCCGACCATGCCGATGATGTGGACGGCGACGATGTTGAAGGCCATCGACTTCGCCGTCGCGGTGCCGACGCCGACCGGGCCACCGGAGGCGTTGTAGCCGTAATAGCAGCCGACGAGCACGATCACGGTCGCCATCGTCATCCCCTTGACGATCGAGTAGACGACGTCGGTGGGGTCCTGGAACATCCAGAAGATGAGCGAGTAGCCGCCGCCGGAGACGTCGCCGATCTGCCGCACCACCGCGAGGTAGCTCGCCAGGTACATCACGCCGATCCCGACCAGGTAGATGAACGGGAGCGCGATCCAGGCGCCGAGGAGGCGCGAGCCGCAGAGGAAGCTCAGCGGCGGCACGCCCATCACTTCGAGCGCGTCGATCTCCTCGTTGATCCGCATCGCGCCGAGCTCGGCGACGATCCCGGTCCCGACCTTCGCCGAGAGGATGTAGCCGAAGGCATACGGAAGCGCCTCGCGCAGGTCGCAAAACGCAGCAAAGAGGCCGGCATACGCGGGCGCCCCGTTGGCCCTGAAGAAGTAGGCGCCCTGGATCCCGCACTGGAGCCCGTAGAGGAAGACGACGCCCCAGATCACGAGCGCCGAGCCGAAGATCAGGATCCCCGCCTGCCGGAGTGCCTCGCCGAAGAACCGCAGCGCCCGCCCGCTCCACACGATCCCACCCACCCCCGCCCCCGCCGGCCCCGCTCACCGACCCGCCCGCCCCTTCATCGGATCGTCTGCAGTTCCGGATGCGTCGCCAGCAGCACCGCGGTGAAGACGTAGTTGAAGGCCGAGACGGCGACCAGCGAGATCACCACCGACTGGTTGACCGCGCGCCCGACCCCGGCCGCGCCGCCGGATGCCGTCATCCCCTTGAAGCAACAGACGACCGCGATGATCGCGCCGAAGATCGAGCACATCAGCACCGATCCCCAGACGTCGGTGGTCGTCGCGTTGGAGAAGAGCGTGGCGAAGAAGCCGCCGAGGCTCTGGTTGTAGATGAGCTCGGCGAGGATGCCGGCGGCGAGGCCGAAGACGATCGCGAGCGCGTCGAAGAGCGCGGTCACGACCACCAGCGCGAGGAAGCGCGGGACGACGAGGTTCTTCACGGGGTCGACGCCGAGGACCTGGAGGGCGTCGAGCTCCTCGCGGATCTTGCGGGCGCCGAGGTCGGCGGTGATCGCCGTCCCCGCCACCCCGGCGACGACGACGGCGGTGACGATCGGGCCGATCCAGCGGATCGCGGTGAGGACGAAGAAGCCGCCGAGGCGATCGAGGGAGCCGAAGACGTGGAGGGGGCCGGCGGCCTGCAGGCCCGGCGCGCCGAGGTTGAGGGCGAAGGTGGAGGCGAGCAGCGGCAGCCAGCAGAGGCGGATCGCGAAGACGACCTGCTCGACCAGCTCCTCGCCGTAGGGGTAGGGCGCGCGGACCGCCGAGCGCAGCGTGCGGGAGGTGAGGATGAGGACGCTCCCCACCTCCTCGAAGAGCGGCGCGACCCGCCCGAGCGTGCGGCCTACCGCTTCGCCCGCCACCAGCCCATCGCCCGGGCGAGCGGCCCGGCCTCCTCGAGGTCGCGGGCCGATTCCTCGCCGGCCCGGCGGCGGGCCTCCGCGGCGGCGCGGCGCTCGGCGGCGCGGCGCGCCTCCGACAATTGGGCAACGAGCGTGTCACGGGTCTGCTCCAACTCCTCGACGCCGGCGACGTGGGCGGAGGTGACGCGCGGCGCGGTCGGCATGTCGGTGGGGATGAAGCGGGCGAAGTCGGCGAGCTCGCGCTCGAGCACGGCGATCTGGCGGCGGAGCTCGGCGCGGACGCCGATCGCTTCGGCCTCGGCGGCGTCGATGGCGCCGGGGGCGGGCGCGGCGTCGGCGTCGGCGAGCGCGTCGCCGGGGATCGCGGCGCAGACGAGCGCGACCTCGGCGAGCGCGCGGGCCGAGAGGCCGGCGGCGCGGGCCTTGCCGATCGCCTCGATCGCGATCTCCTCGAGCGCGGGCGCGCTCGGCGCGTCGTCGGCGACGAAGGTCCCGCGGCCGTGCTGGCCGGCGACGAGCCCCTGCTCTTCGAGCCCGGCGTAGACGGCGCGGACCGTGTTGAGGTTGACGCCTGCCCACTCGGCGAGGCGGCGGACGCTCGGCAGTCGCTCGCCCGCCGGGAGGCGGCCGGTGGCGATCAGCGCCCGCAGGCGCAGGGTCAGTTGCAGGCCGACGGGGAGGTCGTCGTCGGGATCGACGGCGAACGGGTTCGGCACCGCGGCCGCGTCTGCCGACTGTGCCATCACAGCGGCACAGTATCACTCAGGTGTGCGTCTGGTCAAACAGTCCCGCTATTCGCAGCTCGGCCGTTCCCCTTCCGGGAGTTCGTGGACTTTCCCCTGTGGGTCGACGACGATGCCCATCGGGTTCGGCGTCGATTCCGTCTTGGCGACCATCCCGTCGACCAGGATTCGCACCGAACCGTTGCCGAAGGCCGCCGCGTAGGAGCGCGAGTGGAAGGGCCCCATCGTTTCGCCGGGAACGAGGGTCTGGCCGTCGACCAGCGGCTTCCCCTTGCCGTTGATCACGCAGGCCCAGACTTCGGCGGTCGGCTCGATCATCAGCTTGACGCCCTTCGCCGCGTGCTTGGCCTGCTTCGCGGCGCCGCCCGCCCCCTGCTCGTGGCCGGCGGCGTCGCCCTTCGCGGTCCCCTTGCCCTGCGCGTGGCCGGCGGCGTTCGCGCCCTCCTTGGCCCCGCCGCCTCCGCCGCCTCCGGAGGCGAGCAGGACGATCGCGGCGACGATCGCGGCGAGCAGCGCCAGCGCCCCGACCCAGGTGTAGATGCTCTGGCGCTTGCGCCGCCTGCGCAGCGCCTCGGCGCGCCGCGAGCTCGTCCGCGCGAACGGCGTGGTCGGCGCCTCCCCCCGCTGCTGCGCACCCCCCCGCCGCCGATACTCCTCCACCAACGGCTCGGGATCCACGTCCAGGTACCGCGCGTACTTGCGGATGAACGAACGCGCGTAGAACTCCTCCGGGAGCGCGTCCCAATCTTCCTGCTCGATCGCTTCCAGGTAGCGCGGGCGGATGCCCGTCGCGGCATGAACCTCCTCGAGGTCCACCGCCCGCCTGGTCCGCGCCTCGGACAGGGTGTCGCCGATTACACCCACGTTTCCATTGTGCAAGTTAGCGCCGCACTTGGTGGTTAAGCCCCCGCGGAGCCATCGCATTCGGGAAAGAACCTGCAACGCCGGTGGTGTGCACGACCCGAGCCCAAATCCCCAGCCCGCCCCGGTCCCGCCGCTACCGCACCGCCACCGGCACGTCCCGCTCCGCCGCCGGCTCCCCCACCTCACCATCCTCCTCCAGGTCCCTAACCTGGGACATCGGCGAGGGCAGGAGCCAGAGGACGCCCGCGAGGCCGCCGACGGCGGCGATCCACATCGTCGGGCGGAGGCCGACCGCGCCCGCGAGGAGACCGCCGCCGAGGGCGCCGATCGGGCGGATGCCCCAGTTGACGAAGAGAATCGCGCCCCAGACGCGGGAGCGGAGCTGGTCCGGGATCACCGAAGCCTGGAAGGAGTAGAGGCCGACGTCGAGGATCATCACGCCGATGCCGGAGAAGAACTCGGCGATCGTCAGCAGGCCCATGGAGAGGGCAGGCGGTCCGGGGGAGAACGGCACCAGGACCAGGGGCAGCGGCGCGAGGACGAAGGAGAGGATCATCGCGTTGCCGAGGCCGATGCGGGCGGCGAGGCCGCGCGCCATCGCCGAGCCGAGGACGCTGCCGAGCGCGCCGACGCCGAGCGCGACGCCGATCGCGCCGGAGCCGAGGTGCAGCTCGGTCGTCGCGAAGAGGACGATCAGCGCCCAGAACGCGGTGTTGAAGAGGTTGAAGGTGGCGGTCCCGAGCAGCGAGGCCTCGAGCAGCGGGGTGCGGCGGATGAAGCGGACGCCCGCGGCGAGGCCGCCCGACTCGGGCGAGGCGGCGGGCGGCTCGGGCACCTCGGCGCGGTGGACGAAGAGGGCCGAGAGGAGGAAGCTGACGCCGTCGATCGCGATCGCCACCGGCGCCGTCACCGCCGCGACGAGGAGGCCGCCGAGCGTTTTGCCGCCGACCACGGCGACCGAGCGGCTGCCGGTGAGGAGCGAGTTCGCCTCGACGTATTCGCGCGGGCGGACCAGCGAGGTGAACACGGTCTGTTCGGCGACCATGAAGAGGATGCCGAGGGTGCCGGTGAGGAAGGCGACGACGTAGAGGATCGGCAGGGTGAGGACGCCGAGCACCGAGGCGAGCGGCAGCCCGAGCAGGAGGACGGCGCGGCCGAGATCGGCGGTGACGAGGAGGGCGCGGCGGTTGCGCCTGCGGTCGGCCCAGGCGCCGAGGTGGAAGGCGAAGAGGAGGCTCGGCGCCAGCTCGACCGCGGCGAGCAGGCCCATCTGCTCGGCGTCGGCGTGGAGGGTGAGGACGGCGAGCAGCGGGATCGCGAGGAGCGCGATCTGGTCCCCGAAGAGCGAGATCGTCTGGCCCGTCCAGTAGTTGCGGAACGGGCGGTTGACCCGCAGCAGCTTGGGGATCCGGCGGCGCATCAGGGGGGTGGTTCGTCGGCGAACGGGAAGCCGAGCTGGATGAAGATCGCCGTGCGGGCGCCCTCCGGCTGGGTCTCGGGGCGGCCGACGCGCTCCATATATGGGGCGAGGATCTCCTCGATGCGGCGGTCGATGTCTTCGAGCTCGGCCGGCGTGACGGCGATCATCCGGTCGTTGGCGACCGCCGCGTCGGTCCACTCGTGGGACTCCTCGTGGCGGCGATCGACCCACTGCGCCGCCTCCTCGAACCAGCGCTCGACGACGACCCGCGTGAGGAGGTCCCCCGCCTCGTTGACCTCCTCACTCGGGCCGCGGGCTGCCCATTCGTGGCCGTGGGCGGTCGCCTGCCACGGCCGCTCCCGCCCCCGCCCACCCCCGGCTTCCTCGACCAGCCCCCACTTGGCGAGCGAGCGCAGGTGGAACGAGCAACCCGAGGGGCTTTCACCGATCCGCTCCCCGGCCTGCGTCGCCGTCAACGGCCCGAACCGGCGCAGCAACGCGATCAGCTTCAGCCGGGTCGGATGTGCGACAGCCCGCAGCGCACGCGGATCGGTGAGCTGGAGAACCCCCTCGGACATCCTCGAAAGATACCTTTCGAAAGCTTCCTTTTCAATCAGACGTCCGGAATACTTCGCTCGTAGCGGGGTGCGGAGGGGTGACGTCCGGGCGTGCCCCGCGCGGTGCGTTCGTCGCTTGTCCCATATGCGGCAACAAACGACGAACGCACCCGCCTTCGGTGTCCTTCCCTACCGGTGCTTCACGCCAGCCTGCGCAAGAGGCGCCAAAGTCGGCTCCTTGACCGGGGCGTCGCCGAGGGCGTCGTCGATCGCGGCGAGGATGTCGGGGGAGAGTTGCTTGCCGGAGGCGGCCGCGTTGGCATGGACCTGCTCGGGGCGGGAGGCGCCGACGATTGCCGCCGCGACCTCGTCGCGGCGCAGCACCCAGGCGAGGGCGAGCTCGACCAGGCTCAGGTCGGCCTCTTGGGCGACGGGGCGCAGGCGCTCGACCGCCCGCAGGTTCTCCTCCGTCATCAGGCGCTCGATGAAGCCGCCCATCTGCTCGCTGGCGGCGCGCGAGTCGGCGGGCGGCGCCTCACCCGGCCGGTACTTGCCGGTGAGGAGGCCTTGGGCGAGCGGCGACCAGACGATCTGCGAGATCCCGTTGGCCGCGCTCAGCGGGAAGACCTCGGCCTCGGGGGCCTGCCAGAGCATCGAGTACTGCGGCTGCGAGGAGACGAAGAGGTCGGGCCCGCCGATGTCGAGCGCCGCCTGGATCTGTTCCGGCGTCCACTCGCTGAAGCCGAGATAGCGCGCCTTGCCTTCATCGACCACCTTCCGCAGCGCCTCGATCGTCCCTCGATCGGCACGTCGGGGTCGAAGCGGTGCGCCTGGTAGAGGTCGACGTAATCGGTCCGCAGGCGCCGCAGCGACGCGTCGATCTGCTTCGCGATCTGGGGGGCGGAGAGGCCGCGATCGTCGGGGTCGTCCGACATCTGCCCCCAGACCTTGGTGGCGAGGATGTAGGAGTCACGTGGGCGTTTGGAGAGGATCTCGCCCCAAGCCGTCTCGGCGGCGCCGCGGCCGTAGACGTTGGCGGTGTCGAAGAAATTGATGCCGGCGTCGAAGGCGGCTTCGGTGCAGGCGCGGGTCTGCTCGAACTCGATGCCGCCCGCGTAGGTCAGCCAGGCCCCGAGGGCGATCTCCGAGACCTCGAGGTCCGAGCTGCCCAGCTTGCGATAGCGCATGGGTCTCCTTTTGTCGCGGGTCCGATGTCGACGGGCCGAAAACCTCTCTATATCAGGGCTTTTCGGCCCATCAACGTCGGGCTACCCGGAGGGGGCGGTCAGTAGCCGACCGGGTGGCGGACGACGAAGCCCTTCGGGTAGGGCGGTTCGGCGTGCCAGCGGGGGCCCGTTTCGCCGGCGAGGTCGCCGCCGGTGTCGAAGCGGAGCCCCGCGACGACCATGTAGACGTGCGCCCGGTTGGCGTAGATCGTGATCCATTTGCCGGGCCCCGGTTCCCCCCAGGTCATGAAGGAGCCGGAGACGAGCGGCGATTCCAGCAGCTTGCCGCCGTGGAGCGCGTAGGAGACCGAGCCGGAGCAGTCATAGCCGTTGGCGGTCCAGCTCAGGTGCCCGCCTCCCCATATATATGGGGTCGTGCGGATGTGATTGGCGGCGGCGATCACCCGCTTGACCGCGGTCGGGGCCGAGGCGGGCGCGACGGCGGCGGTGCCGCGCAGGGTGGCGAGGGCGCCGGGGACGGTCGGGCCGGTCGGGGACGGGGTCGGGACGCCGCTCGGTTCGGCGATCCCGGGGACTTCGGTTTCGGCGCCGGTGGCGGGGATCGACGGGGTTTCGACGGTTTCGCCGGAGTAGGTCGAGGAGACGCCGCCGGACCCGGCGCGCGCGGCCGGGGCAAGCGCCGCCGAGGCCAGGACCGCAACCACCAGGCAGGCGACGGCGAAGCTCCACGCAGGCGTGCGGGTTTTCGGGCTCAGCGCGGGCGACGGCGAGGCAAAGGTCACCTGAGGGTGATCGGCGCTCCCTCGAGCGCGCCGAATTTTGCACGTCGACGCCCAAACGAGAAATCCTGCTTGCGCCTCGATAGAAACCCCGCCGTGCGTCGCCTCCTCCTGATCCTTGCCGCCGTCGCAGCGCTCTTCGGGGCGCTCGGGCCCGCCTCCGCCCAGGCCGCCTCGCCCTGGACGCTGACGAACCTGAACCTCGGCGACGGGGAAACGATCTTCGGCATGCACTGCGAAGCGAGCGGCTTCTGCGTCGGGGTCGGGCAGGAAGGCGTGGTGATCCAGTCGACCGCGCCGACCGCGGGCGCCGGCGCCTGGACGGTCGGCCACGTGAATCCAGCCGAAAACCTGCGCTCGAACCTGCGCGGCATCGCCTGCCCGTCGTCGACGCTCTGCGTCGCGGTCGATTTCAGCGGCGGCGTCTGGACGACCACCGAACCGTGGGCGGGCGCGGGCTCCTGGACGCCGACGCGGATCCCGAAAGCAAAAGCGCTCTTCGGCGTCGCCTGCCCCTCCACCACCTCCTGCGTGCTGGTCGGCTCGGCGGGGCTCGTCGTCACCTCGAGCAACCTGACCGGCGGGCCGACCGCCTGGACCCGGGCGACGCTACCCGGCGAACCACCGCTGCGCTCGGTCACCTGCACCGGCGCCCTCTGCGTGGCGAGCGCCTTCAACGGCGAAATCTGGACGAGCCTCGCGCCGGCGGGCGGCCCGACGGCCTGGACCTCGATGGGCAGCCCGAACGGCGAAAACCCCATGCTCGGCCTGACCTGCCAGAGCGAATCGCTCTGCGTCGCGGGCGACGAAGGCGCCGTCTTCGTCTCCTCCGCGCCGACCGACGGCACCGCCGCCTGGCCCTTCGCCCCGCTGGCGAACCGCTTCCAGATCGTCGCCGCCTCCTGCCCCACGACGACCCTCTGCGTCCTCTCCAGCAACAACGGCGAAGTGACCGCCTCGACCAACCCGACCGGCGGCTCGCAGACCTGGCTGACCGAACACCTGATCAAAGGCGTCACCAACGCCCTCTTCGCCCTCTCCTGCCCGACCGAAGCACTCTGCGTCGCCGCGGGCAAATTCGGCCAGATCCTCACCACCACCGCGCCCGCCGCCACCGGCCTGCCCGAACCCCCGCCGCCCCCACCGCCCCCGAGCACCCTCCTCATGCACGCGCCGCCGAAGCTCATCCGCCTCGGCGTCCGCGCCCCCGCCCCCACCGTCGCCTTCCGCTTCAGAGGCAGCGGCATCGGCCCCTTCTGGTTCCGCTGCAAGCTCGACTCCCGCCCCGGCGCCGTCTGCACGAACCCCCGCCGAGCCCGCGTCGGCGTCGGCACCCACACCTTCCGCGTCCGCGCCTTCGGCCCCGGCGGCCCCGCCCCGACCCAGGTCGTCTACCACTTCACGGTCGAACGGGCGAGGCCGAAGCCCAGACGCAAACGCCGCAAGCACCGACGCGGGGCGGGCGGGGGACGGACAAGCTTCGAGGGGCCTGCGGCTGCCG
>DASZUW010000502.1:0-2331 GCA_035547475.1 Solirubrobacterales bacterium | reverse complement strand
CCTGGATCCCGGCCCGCGCCCAGCCGTTGAAGACGGCGCTGTTCTCGCAGACGGCGATCTGGTGGGCGGCGTTGTCGAGCGACTCGAGGTCGACGTCGACGGCGCCGCGGTCGTCGTCGCGCATCTCCGCCCGCGAGACGGCGAAGTCGACCCGCACCTCGACCAGCGGCAGCACGCGCCGGCGCCGCGCGGTGACGCCCGGCTCGGCGCCCTCGACCGGCTCCACCCGTCCCAGGTTCGTGGCCGAGTGCTCCCACCCGCGCGGCCCGACGAAGTCGACCAGGCGGCGTGCCGCCAACGGCCCCGCGAGGCGCTCGCGCGCCTCGTCGTCGAGCAGCTTCCAGTTCGAGTCGGTGAGCGGCGCGTGGCCGCGGAGGAGGTGGTTCATCGTCCCCGTCCCTTCATGCTGCCGATTCCGAGCGAGCCCTCGCCGGCCGCCATCGGGGCGACCACGTCCTCGTCGTCGTCGCCCTCGGAGGCCGCCTCGGCCTCCTCGCCGTGGTCGACGATGTCGCCCTCCTGGAAGAGCACGCCTGCGGCGATCTCGCGCCAGCGCGGCGTCTTGCGCAGCAGGTACTCCAGGTCCATCGAGAAGTGCTTGAACTCCTCCCCTTGGGCGTCGTGCATGATCGCCCGCGCGTCGGGGTCGGGCTCGACCGCGAGGCGCTGCTCGTACCAGCCGATCGCCTGGCACTCCTCTTCGAGCGAGGCGCAAAGGCGGGCGAAGGTGCGCGTCTCGGCCGGCAGCTCCTCCGGCGGCTCGTGGTACTGGTCGAATCCCATCTAGGCCTCCTTGGAAGTGTGGGGCGCGGCGGCGGTCCCGCGACGCCCCGCGAGATTACCCGGCGACCCTGGTTGGCGGACCACGAGCAGGGTACGAACCCGGGCGACATGGCGACCGAGGCGACCGGGACCCTCGCGGGGCGCGAGATCGAGACGAAGGTCCCGGCGCGCCTCGACCGCCTGCCCTGGGCGCGCTTCCACTGGATGGTCGTGATCGGCCTCGGCACGGTCTGGATCCTCGACGGGCTCGAGGTGACGATCATCGGCTCGATCGGCGACCGCCTCACCGAAGGCGGCTCGGGCATCGCCGTCGACGCCTCCCAGATCGGCAGCGCCGCCGCCTGTTACGTCGCCGGCGCCTGCGTCGGCGCCCTCTTCTTCGGTCAGCTGACCGACCGCTTCGGGCGCAAGAAGCTCTTCCTCGTCACCCTCGGCCTCTACATCCTGGCGACGATCGCCACCGGCTTCGCCTGGACGCCCTGGTACTTCTTCCTCTGCCGCTTCCTCACCGGCGCCGGCATCGGCGGCGAGTACGCGGCGATCAACTCGGCGATCGACGAGCTGATCCCGGCGCGCGTGCGCGGCCGCGTCGACCTGATGATCAACGGCTCCTACTGGGTGGGCGCGTCCGTCGGCGCGCTTCTGACGGTGCCGCTGCTCGACACCTCGATCTTCGCCATGGACCTCGGCTGGCGGCTCGCCTTCCTGATCGGCGCGGTGCTCGGCGTCGGCATCCTGATCGTCCGCTCGCACGTGCCGGAGAGCCCGCGCTGGCTCTTCATCCACGGCCGCGACGACGAGGCCGAGCAGATCGTCGGCGAGATCGAGGACGCGGTGCGCGAGGAGACCGGCGAGGAGCTGGAGAAGGTCCCCGACGACGAGGCGCTGACGATCCACCAGCGGGAGCGGACGCCGTTCCGCGAGATCGCCCACACCGCGATCTCCAGGTACCCGAAGCGGACGATCCTCGGCCTCTCCCTCTTCGTCGGTCAGGCCTTCCTCTACAACGCCGTCACCTTCGACCTCGGCACGATCCTCGGCGAATTCTTCGACATCGGCTCCGGCCAGGTCCCGCTCTACCTCGCCCTCTTCGGCGTCTCCAACTTCCTCGGTCCGCTCACCTTGGGCCGGCTCTTCGACACGGTCGGGCGCAAGGTGATGATCTCGCTCTCCTACCTGACGTCGGCGGGGCTGACGGCGGCGCTCGGCGTCGTCCTCCTCTCCACCACCCCCTCCACCTGGGTGTTCATGCTCTTCGTGCTGGCGATCTTCTTCTTCGCCTCCTCCGGCGCGAGCGCCGCCTACCTCACCGTGTCGGAGATCTTCCCGATGGAGACGCGGGCGCTCTCGATCGCGTTCTTCTACGCGGTCGGGACCGGCGCCGGCGGGATCGTCGGCCCGCTGCTGTTCGGCGAACTGATCAACACCGGCGAACTGGAGAAGGTCGCGCTCGGCTTCCTGATCGGCGCCGCCGTGATGACGATCGGCGGCATCGCCGAGATCCTCTTCGGCGTGAACGCGGAGGGCAAAGCGCTGGAGTCGATCGCC
>DASZUW010000501.1:0-13683 GCA_035547475.1 Solirubrobacterales bacterium | reverse complement strand
GTCGTCTCGAAGACGTAGAACCCGTTCCCGAGTTTCTCCTCGATCGAGACACACTTCGCGGTGGTGGTGATCTCGTCGCCTGAGCACGCCGGCTCGTCCCACTCGAAGGTCTGGGCGCCGTGCACGAGCTTCGCGAAGTTGATCCCGACCTCGGGGTCGAACATCGCGGGCGCCAGGGCCGGCATCGAGTAGACGACGGCGAACATCGGCGGGGCGACGACGTCGCGGAAGCCCGCCTCGCGGGCGGCGCCGACGTCGTAGTGCACCGGGTTCTCGATGCCGAGCACCGTCGCGTACTCCTTGATCTTCTCGCGGCCCACCTGGTAGGTCGTCGACGGCCACGACTTACCGACCGCATCGGTCTTGATCGCCATGGCGGCAAACTACCGGTCGGGACGGCGACTGGCCAGCCGGCCAGTCCGCCGGGCCGGGCTCAGTCGATCTCCAGCACCGCGAGGAACGCCTCCTGCGGCACTTCCACCCGGCCCACTGCCTTCATCCGTTTCTTCCCCGCTTTCTGCTTCTTCAGCAGCTTGTTCTTGCGGGTGACGTCGCCGCCGTAGAGCTTCGCGGTGACGTCCTTGCGGAGCGCCTTCACGGTCTCGCGGGCGAGGATGTTGGAGCCGATCGCCGCCTGCACCGGCACGTCGAAGAGCTGGCGCGGGATCGTCTTGCGCAGGCGCCCGACCAGCTTCTTGCCCTGGTCGTAGGCGAAGTCGCGGTGGACGATGATCGAGAGCGCGTCGACCTTGTCGCCGGCGAGCAGGATGTCGACCTTGACCAGGTCCGAGGGCCGGTTGCCGATCGGTTCGTAGTCGAGCGAGGCGTAACCGCGGGTGGAGCTCTTCAGCAGGTCGAAGAAGTCGAGGACGATCTCGCCGAGCGGCATATCATAACGGATCTGGACCCGCTGCGGGCTCAGGTAGTTCATGTCGACGTGGGTGCCGCGGCGCTGCTGGCAGAGCTCCATCACCGGCCCCACCTGCTCTTTCGGGCAGATGATCGTGGCGCGGATGTAGGGCTCTTCGATCGACTCCAGGCGCGCCGGGTCGGGCAGCTCGGTCGGGCTGTGGACCTCCTGTTCGGTGCCGTCGGTGAGGTGGACGACGTAACGCACGTTCGGGGTCGTCGCCAGGAGGTCGAGGCCGTACTCGCGCTCGAGGCGCTCGCGCACGATCTCCATGTGGAGGAGGCCGAGGAAGCCGACCCGGAAGCCGAAGCCGAGCGCCTCGGAGGTCTCCGGCTCCCAGGAGAGCGCGGCGTCGTTCAGCGACAGCTTCTCGAGCGCGTCGCGGAGGTCTTCGAAGCGGTCGGTGTCGATCGGGAAGAGGCCGCAGAAGACCATCGGGCGGACCTCGCGGTAGCCCTCGAGCGCCTCGCTCGCCGGGCTCGCCTCGCCGGTCAGCGTGTCGCCGACGCGCAGTTTGGTCACGTCCTTGATGCCGGTGATCAGGTAGCCGACGTCGCCGGCCGCCATCTCCTGCACCGCGCTCATCGCCGGGCGGAAGAAGCCGAGGTCGTCGATCTCGGCCCGGTTCTGCGTCTGCATCGCGAGGATCCGCTCGTCTTTGCGGAAGCGGCCGTCGACCATCCGCACGTAGGCGATCACGCCGCGGTACTGGTCGAACTCGGAGTCGAAGATCAGCGCGCGGGCGGGCGCGTCGGCCTTCCCCTCGGGCGGCGGGATGCGGGCGACGATCGCCTCCAGCACCTCGGGCACGCCTTTGCCGGTCTTGGCGGAGATCCAGAGGGCGTCGTCGGGGTCGGTGCCGAGCAGGTCGGCGATCTCCTGCGCGACCCGCTCCGGCTCGGCGCCCGGGAGGTCGACCTTGTTGATCACCGGGATCAGCTCGAGGCCGTTCTCGATCGCCAGGTAGGTGTTGGCGACGGTCTGCGCCTCGACGCCCTGCGCGGCGTCGACGACGAGCAGCGCGCCCTCGCAGGCGGCGAGGCTCCGTGAGACCTCGTAGGAGAAGTCGACGTGGCCGGGCGTGTCGATCAGGTGCAGGTTGTAGGTCTCACCGTCGTTCGCCCGGTAGTCGACGCGGACGGCCTGCGCCTTGATCGTGATGCCGCGCTCCCGCTCGAGGTCCATCGAGTCGAGCAGCTGCGCCTGCATTTTTTTCGGATCGACGGCGCCGGTGAGCTCGAGGATGCGGTCGGCGAGCGTCGACTTGCCGTGGTCGATGTGGGCGATGATCGAGAAGTTACGAATCTTGTCCATGCGCGATCCACGAGTATGAACACCTGGGCTGGTCGCAGCCCCCTGAGGCTCCAGGGCATGCGATCTCTCCCCCCTCAGGGGCACTTCGCCGGGTCCAGTTCCCCCTTGATGCGGAAAACGACCGTCGGCTTCTCCTTCAGCACGACTTCGGCGTGCGGGCCCGCCACCCAGCGCGCCTGGGGCGGGAAGGCGGGCTTCCCGGCTTCGATCCGGTCCCGGGTGGCGACGACGTAGTCGTAGTCGCCTGCGTCGATCAGCCGCCTGAGCTCGCGGCAGCTCGGCGCCTCCTCGAATCCTCCGTGCGGACGATGGACCCCGAGGTAGGCGACCCGGTTCGACAGGGCGGTCCCGAACAGCGGGTACTGCCGCGTGCTGGTCGTCGCGATGCGGGCGCCGGAGACGCCCCGCGCCCAGGCGAACGCGGCATCGAGCCCCGGCGTGGTGAAGCTCGGATCTCGGTAGCGATCCTGGAGATAGTGCCGCTGGACGGGATAGCCGACGACGACGGCCACGAGCACGGCCCCGGCGACGATCGCCGCGACCCACCGCCGCGGAAGTCGGTCTTCTTCAACGGTGCGTCTGCATTTGGGGTCGCTATACGCCCCAAAATGCAGACGGTCCGGCGGGACGGGGCGCTCGCCGAGCTTCGGACCGAGGGACGCGAGGCGGGCGGCGAAGGCCCGGAGCGGCGGGACGGTCGGCAGGAGGGCGAGGCCGAGGATGAGCGCCGGGGACAGATAGCGGAGCCCGGATTCGAACCCCCGCGGCATCCCCTCCGGCCCCGAGGCCGACGTCGGCGACACGAGCCACGAAACGGCCGCCGCGAGCCCCACGACCCCCGCCACCCCCAACACCCCCGATGTTGATGGGCCGAAAAGCGACGATATACGTGGTTTTTCGGCCCACCAACGTGAGGTGAGGGGGAGGATCAGGCCCGCCAAGGCGGCGAGGGCGAGGGCGGGCCAGACGGCCCAGAGGCCGCCGTGGAGGCCCGGGAGGAACCAGTCGGACCAGACCCCGCCGTCGGTCAGGTAGCTGAAGACGCTGTGGGCTTCGCGGCCGCCGAGGGCCTGTTCGGGCGACGGGAGGTCGAGCGGGCCCAGGTGGTGGATCCAAGGAAGCGGGTTGCCGGTGTGGACCAGGTTGCGCAGGTACCAGTAGCCGCCGCCGGCGAGGGCCATGCCTCCGGTGGCGATGAGCGTCCGCCGGCGGGCGCCGCGCGGCGACAGGGCGGTCAGTCCCAGGACGAGGACCGCGGCCGGCAGCAGGAAGTTGAGCTTCGTCCCGGCGGCGAGTCCGACCGACAGGCCGACGAGCAGCAGGGGCCCGGTGGAAAGCCTCTTCCCCCCGGACGTCGTCGCCGCCTTCAAGGCGAGGGCGATCGCCGCGAGCAGGAAGAAGATCCCGACGATGTCGTTGCGCGCCTCGCCCGCCTGGTCGGCGAGCGCCGGGACGCTGAGCGCGATCGCGCCGAGGGCGAGCGACCAGGGGGCTACGCCGAACGGCCGCCCGATGCACCAGCAGGCCAGCAGACACCCGACGAGCCAGCCGAGGTTCAGGAGCGGCGAGAGCAGGTCGCGGGAGAAGGCGAGCATCCCGATCGCGTGGACGACTTCGCTGTTGGCCGGGTAGAACCAGGCGAGGAACTGCGGCGCGATGAAGTGGAGGTCGAGCGTGTTGCCGGACTGGTAGAAGCCGGCCGCGAACGGGCCGTGGTACCAGGTCGAGTCGAAGCCGGTCATGCCGGTGCCGAGGCGCAGCTTCACGCCGCCGGCGAAGTGGCCGATCGCGATCCCGGCGATGACAAAAGCGATGACGGTGGACCAAAGGGACGGAGGCTTCGCGGCCGCGGGTCCCCTCGCGCCGATCACCCCCACCGGCGCGCCACCCGCGGGTGAGACCTTCCAGCGCAGGACGAGTCCCACGATCGCCACGCCGCCGAGGTAGGGCACCGGCTTGAACAGCGAAACCGTCCCGAGCGCCTCCGCCACCCAGATCAGCAGCGCGACCGTGAGGACGGCGCTCGCCAGGAACCCGGCCTCGGCACCGACCCCGGGCAGCCAGCGCCGACGGACCCGCGCCGCGCCGAGCCAGGCGAAGCCGACGAGCAGGATGAGCTCGACCGCCCCCAGCAGATATCGCCCCGCCCCGAGCACGCGCCGCTACCGCCCGCGCCGGCGCAGCAGGCGGAGGATCTGCTCGAGCTCGGCGATCCGCAGGACCCGGGCCGTCCCCAGGTAGGCGATCCCCCCGAGGGCCATCCCGATCCCGAGCGAGACGATCTGCGCCGGGGTGCTGCGGCCGAGCGCGCTGTCGAGACCGTCCCAGACCAGCCAACTGACGGCGGCGAGGACGAGCGAGGCGAGCGAGATGCGGATCGTGGTCGAGAGCAGCCGTCCCAGCTCGAGGCCGTGGAACTCGCGCCGCAGGATGTAGGCCTGGGCGACCACCGCGGCGGTCGTTCCGATCCCGGTCCCGGCGACGATCCCGCCGACGCCGAACGGCCCGTAGAGCGCCCAGGCGGCGAGCGCCGAGACGACCAGGTCGATCACCGCCAGCCCGGTCGCCTGCCAGGGCTTCTGGAGGCTGAAGAAGGTGCGCGTCTGCAGCAGGTAGATGCCGTTGGTCGGCAGCGAGAAGGCGAACCAGAAGAGCGCCGTGCCGACGATCGCCGTTTCCGCCGGGCCGAATTCGCCGCGCTGGTAGACGAGGCGGATGATCGGGTCCGAGAGGGCGAGGAAGAGCGCCGCGGCCGGGACGAGGACGAAGAGGATCTGGCGCATCCCGTTCGCCAGCGTCGCCCGCAGGTTGACGAATTCGCGGTTGTTGGCGAAGCGGGCGAGGGTCGGGAAGAGGACGGTCGCGATCGCCACCGAGAAGATGCCCTGCGGCAGCTGGTAGAGGCGGAAGGCTTTGTCGATCGCGGCCGGGGCTTCGTGGGAGACGAGGCTGCCGAAGAAGCTGTTGATCAGCGCGTTGAAGTTGATCAGGCCGAGGCTGATCGTCACCGGCAGCATCAGCAGCAGCACCCGGCGCACGCCGGGGTGGCGCCAGTCGAGGCTCCAGCTGAAGCGGAAGGGCGTGTGACGAAGGTCCCACGCCGGGATCGCGAGCTGCACGGCGGTGCCGACGAGGATCCCGATCGCGTAGGCGTAGATCCGGTTGCGCTCCGAGAACATCGGCTCGAGGACGACGAGCACGAGGATGATCGTCACGTTCCAGAAGAACGGCGAGATCGCGAAGGCGCCGAAGCGGTCGTAGCTGTTGAGGATGCCGACGACGATGCCGCTGACCCCGAGCATGATCAGGATCGGGAAGAGGACGCGCGAGAGGGAGACCGTCAGGCTGAGCAGCTGGTGGTGGTAGCCGGGGGCGAAGACCGGGATGATCACCGGCGCGGCGAGGACGAAGATCGCGGTCAGCGCGCCCAGCACCATCGTGATCAGGAGCATCAGGGTCGAGGCGAGGCGGAAGGCCTCGCGGTAGTGGCGGCGGCCGACGAGGTCGGTGAAGACGGGGACGAAGGCGGGCTGCAGGGCGGCGTCGGCGAAGAGCGCGCGGACGAGGTTCGGCACCTGGAAGGCGATCGTGAAGGCCGACACCGGGCCCTTGACGCCGAAGTAGCCGGCGGCGACCACTTCGCGGGCGAGGCCGGCGATCCGCGAGGCGGCGGTGGCGATCGAGAAGAACGCGGTCGAGCGGGCGATCCGGCCGCCCTGGCCGGTCCGCGGGGTCGGCAGGACGAATTCCTCGCTCGGGTAGAACGCCTCGGCCTCACCCACGGCGACGTCCGCGTTGATCGCGCGCGGGCCGTGAATGGTGGTGTCGGGTGCCTCGGATCTCTCCAAGCTTCGTTCTCAGTCGCTATAGTCGGCGGCCGCCCGGAGCCGGCGAGAGCTTGGTCGGGCACATCGACATGGCCAACATAGCCTCACAGAAAAAGCGGATACTTCGCAGCGAGCGCGAGCGCACCGAGAACCGACTGCTGACCAGCACCGTGAAGACCTACTTCCGGCGCCTGGAGACGGCGGTCGAGTCGGGCGACGCCGACGCGATCAAAAAAGAGCAGCGCGAGCTGACCTCGAGGATCGACCAGGCCGTCCAGAAGGGCGCTCTGCACAAGAACACCGGCGCGCGCACAAAGGCCAAAGCGGCCCGCATCGCCGCCGCGGCGAAGTAGTCGGCTGCAAGCCATCGCATCGCATCGCGGCGTCGGGGCTCGGTGGCGTGCGGAGCACGCTCCCTCGCGACTCCTTGCACGGCTCGGTTTTCGCTCGACTACTTGGCCGCGGTCATCCGGCGCAGGGCCAGCGTGAGCGCCATCGGGTCGCCGTAGTCGGCGTCGCCGCGGCACCAGCGCTCGAGCTGGGCGAGCGTCTCGGTGGCGAGGCGCAGGTCGGTGAGGTCGGCGTCGCGCAGGCGGGCGACCAGTTGCTTGGCCGCGTAGGGGTGCATCTTCAGCTGCGACTCGACCTCGCGCGGCGCCATCCCCTCCTCGAGCATCGCGGCGGCGGCGCAGGCGGCGCGCAGGCGCGACGCGAGGCCGTAGATCAGGCCGGTGACGTTCTCGCCCTGCTCGATCAGCTGCTCGGCGACGCGGAGCGCGGTGCGGGCGTCGCCCTCGACCACGGCGTCGGAGAGCGTCCAGACGGCGGCTTCGGAGGTGTCGGCGATCATCTCCTCGAGGTCGGCGGCGGTGACGTGGCGTGAGTCGCCCGCCCAGAGCGCGAGGCGCTCGAGCTCGTTGCGGAGGCGCAGCGGCTCGGCGCCCATGCGTTCGACCAGGAGGCGGGCGGCGGCGGGCTCGAGCTTGAAGCCGAGCCGCTGGGCGTCGGCCGCGAGCGCGCGCGGCATGTCGCGCGCGCTCGGCGCCTCGAAAGTGTGGATCTCGCCCTTGGCGGCTTTGACGGCGCGCAGCAGTTTGGTCGGCGCTTTGGCGCGGGCGATCAGGACCAGGGTGAGGTCGGGCGGCAGCTCCCCGCCGATCACCGCGGCGACCGCGGCCTGCTGTTTGTCGCGCCATTTCTCGACCCCGTCGGCGAGCAGGTAACGGCGGGTGCCCATCAGCGACATCGCCGGGATCGCCGCCAGGAGCGCCTCGTGGTCGGGCGCGCCGCGACCCTCGCTCGGCTCGAAGACCTCGAGCGCGCCGTAGCCCCCCTCCCGTTCCGCGCGGGCGCGCAGCCGCCGGCGCGTCGCCTCGATTTTCGCCCCATCGGTGCCGGAGATCAGGTAGAGCGGGCGCATCTCGTCGGGCATCAGTCGTCCGAGTGTACGGAGAAGGACCGGCGGCGGACGTCGATCTCGATTGTGCCGTCGAGGTCGGTGCGCAGGGTGGGCACGCCGTGGTCCGCGAGGGTCGCGAGCGTGCCGGGGGTCGGATGGCCGTAGGGGTTGTCGGCGCCGACGGAGATCACCGCGAGGCGGGGCCGGATGCGGTCGAGGAGCGGCCCGAGGCCGGCGTCGTCGGAGCCGTGGTGGGCGACCTTGAGGACGTCGATCGGGCCGGGGTCGAGCGGCGTCGATTCGGCCTCCGCGTCGGCGGTGAGGAGCATCGTGAAGCGGTGCCAGCGCGCGCGGATGACGAGGGCGAGGGAGTTGGGGTCGGTGCCCGGAGGGTCTTCGGCGAGGAGCGTCGGCGGCGGCCACAGCACTTCGAGGCACAGCGAGCCGGAGCGGAGCGTCGTGCCCGCGGCGACCCGTTCGGGACGCGCGCCGTCGGCGCGGGCGGTGGCGAGGAGGTCGCGGTCGAGGCGCCCGAAGACGAGCCGGGAGATCGGCAGGTGCCCCAGCGCTTCCGCGATCCCGGCGACGTGGTCGGACTGGTCGTGGGTGACGAGCGCGGCGCCGAGGCGCGCGACGCCCTCGTCGTGGAGCTTGGCGACGAGTTCGTCGCCGGACGGGCCGCCGTCGACGAGGACCGCGGGCGCGTTCCTCGGCCGCAGCAGGATCGCGTCGCCTTGGCCGACGTCCAGGACCTCGATCCGAAGCCCCGGCGCCGGTCCCGGCGCCGCGCCGTGCCGGTGCCGCGCGGCGAGGGCGGCGACCAGGGCGACGGCCACGACGACGACGAAAACGGCGAGGCGCCGACCGCGCTGCCTGACCCTTCCACGCCCTACGGTGGAAACACCACGCAGCGGGAGTCGAGCGGTTGGGGCTCCGGCGCGGGCGGCGGCCAGCCGGCGGGCGCGGGCGAGGTCGGCGCCCAGGGCGATGGCGGCGGCCATCGCGGCGTAGGTGCCGAGCATCGTCGCGAGGTCGATGTGGAGGTGGAGCACCGCCCAGCTCGGGCGGCCGCACCAGGCGGCGACCTGGGCGATATAGGCGAGGAGGAGGGCGTCGAGGCCGTTCAGCGGCGCGAGCGGGATGCCGGGGATCTGGGCGAGGGCAGCGGAGACCATCCCGAGCCACATCGCGGGTGCCACCGCGGGCAGGGCGAGGACGTTCGCGGCGAGGCTCGTCAGCGAGACTTCTTCGAAGACGAAGGCGATCAGCGGGGCCGTGGCAAGGGTCGCCGCGACGGTGACCGCGATGCCCTCCGCCAGGGCGCGACGCCAGGCGCCGGGGCCGAACCGCGCCAGGAGCCATTCGCGGATCGGGGCGGCCAGGAGCAGGATGCCGAGGACGGCGGCGAAGCTGAGTTGCCAGCCGACGTCGCCCGCCACCGACGGGTCGATCGCGAGCGTCACCGCCAGCGCGAGGGCGAGCGCGTAGAGGCGCGACGTGCGTCGGCCGGTCAGCGTCGCGAGGAGGCCGGCGACGCCCATCACGCCCGCGCGCTGGATCGAGGGCGCGGAGCCGGCCAGGGGGACGTAGACGGCGATCAGGCCGATCGCCCAGACCAGGCGCTCGCGCAGCGGGATGCCGAAGGCGGCGAGGATCGGCATCGCGACGAGGGCGAGCAGGGTGACGTTCTCGCCGCTCACCGCGGTGAGGTGGCTGAGGCCGGCGCGGACGAAGTCTTCCTTCGTGCCCGCGTCGAGGCCGTCGTCTTCGCCGAGGACGAAGCCGCGGGCGAGGGCCGCCTCGCGGGTTGGCATGCCCTCCCCGAGCCCCGCCAGCGCGCGCTCGCGGATCTCGGCGGTGCGGGCGATCGCGACCGCGACGAGGACGGCGATCCCGACCAGGACCGGAAGCGAGGGGCGGGGCGAGCGCACGGCGTCTCACGGCTGCAGGCGCTCGCGCAGCGCTTCCATCGTCGCCGGGCCGATGCCCGAGATCTGGTCGAGCTGATCGACCGAGGAGAGGCCGCCGTGCTCTTCGCGGAACTCGATGATGTCTTGCGCGGTCACCGGGCCGATGCCGTCGATCGTGTCGAGTTCGGCCGCGGTCGCGGTGCCGAGGCTGATCGGGGCGTCTTCGGCGCCCGGCGCCCCGGGTGCCGCGGCGGGCACTCCGCCAGCGCCGCCAGGCGTGACTTCCGGCACCACCACCTGCTGGCCGTCGGCCAACCGCGCGGCAAGGTTGATCGAGTCGAGCGCCGCCTTGCCGGTCGGGCCGCCGGCGCGCTTCACGGCGTCGTTCACCCGACTGCCGGCCGGCATCCGGTAGACGCCGGGCTTGCGCACCGCGCCGGTGACGTCGACGACGACGTCGCTGCCGCCTGCTTCGACCGCGAAGCCCGCTTCGCCGGTGGCGCCGGATTCGGAGGAGTAGTCGGCGTACGTCGAGCCGCCCGCGCTCCCCGCGTCCTCGCCGCGCACCGCCCGCGCGCCGACGAACAGGAGCGCGACGGCGATCGCGCCGTAGACGGCGACCTGGGTGCGGCTCAGCTCCGGCATGGCGTTGACCCTGCCGGGAAAATGCGCGCGCGTGGCGCGCAGAACGTAAAAAGAGCGCTACGGAAGCGTGGCAGCTTCGGGGCTACCCGCGGCTAGTAGTCGTCCTCGTCGTCGTAGCCCGCCACCTCGGCGAGCTGATCGCTGTACAGCTCTTCCGCCGCCACCGGCGGCGACTGGATCGAGAGGCAGGCGAACTCCTCGCTGCCGTCGTTGCGAACCGCGTGTTCGGTCGCGGGCGGGACGAGGATCAGGTCGCCCTCCGACACCGCCTGGGTGTCCCCGGCCACCGACATCGATCCCTCGCCGCGCACCACCACGTAGACCTGCTCGGCTTCTTCCTGGGAGCGCAGCCGCTGCTCGCATCCGCCCGGGAGGACGATCCAGGTCACCGACAGGTTGCGCGCGCCGAGTTCGCCCGCGTCCATGAGGACGTGGGTGCGGAGGCGATGCCACTCCTCGACCGGAGATTCCGAGAGGCGCCTGACGAGCACCGGCCGTTTCTACCAAATGCCGAAGCCCGAGCGCGGCCGATCGGGCCCCCTGGCTACCTGACGACCAGGTTGACGAGCTTGCCGGGGACGACGATCTCCTTGACGATCTGCTTGCCGTCGAGGAACTTCCTGACGTTCTCGTTGGCCTTAGCGAGCGCCAGGAGGTCCTCCTGCGGCGCCTCCGCCGGCGCTTCGATACGGGCGCGCAGCTTGCCGTTGACCTGGACGACGAGGGTGACCGTGTCGCTGGCGAGCATCGCCTCGTCGGCGGTCGGCCAGGGCTGCTCCCAGACCCGCTCACCGGTCATCCGCTCGTACACCTCCGAACCGAGGTGCGGTGCGAAGGGGAAGATGAGCGAGGCCGCCGTGGCGGTCGCGAAGCGGAGCGCCGCCTCGCCGCCCGGGTCGCCGTAGAGGCCGTCTTTTGACCGGTAGGCCTCGTTGACCAGCTCCATCACCGCCGCGATCACGGTGTTGAACTGGAAGCCGCGTTCGAAGTCGTGCGTCGCCTTGTCGATCGACCAGTGCGCCTTGGCGACCAGGGCACGCGCGTCGCCCTCGGTGGCCATCGGGTCGCCGCCCGCGGCGGTCCGCTCCGCGACCTCGTCACAGAGGCGCCACAGCCGCGAGAGGAAGCGGTTCACACCCTCCACGCCCTCGTCGGTCCAGTCGCCGCCGCGCTCCGGCGGGCCCATGAAGCAGACGTAGGTGCGGGCGGTGTCGGCGCCGTAGCGCTCGACGTACTCGGCCGGGCTGACGGTGTTGCCGCGCGACTTCGACATCTTGGCGCCGTCGCGGGTGATCATGCCCTGGGCGAAGAGGCTCGCGAACGGCTCCTGCGCCTCGAGGTGCCCGAGGTCGGCGAGCGCCTTGACGACGAACCGCGCATACATCAGGTGGAGGATCGCGTGCTCGACGCCGCCGATGTACTGGTCGACCGGCATCCAGTGGTTGGCCGCGTCGCGGTCCCAGGCCGCGTCCTCGTTGCGCGGGTCGAGATAACGGATGTAGTACCAGGAGGAGTCGACGAAGGTGTCCATCGTGTCGGTCTCGCGCCGGGCGGGGCCGCCGCACTGCGGGCACTCGGTCCGCACCCAGTCGGAGGCGGCGGCCAGCGGGCTCTGGCCGTGCGGGGCGTAGTCCTCGATCTCGGGCAACTCGACCGGCAGCTGGTCCTCGGGGACCGGCACGGTGCCGCACTCCTCGCAGTAGACGATCGGGATCGGCGCGCCCCAGTAGCGCTGCCGGGAGAGGAGCCAGTCGCGCAGGCGGTAGTTGACGGCCGTCTTGCCGCGCCCCTCCTCGGCGAGCCAGGCGATCATCGCGTCGTAGGCCTCGCGGTTGCCCTGGCCGTCGAAGCGGCCCGAGCTCACCATCGGCCCGTCGCCGGTGTAGGGGAGGCCGTCGGCGTCGCCCGGTGCGTCGGGGTCGGAGCCTTCGATGACTCGCCTCACCGGCAGGTCGAAGGCCTTGGCGAAGGCGTAGTCGCGCTCGTCGTGCCCGGGGACGGCCATGATCGCGCCGGTGCCGTACTCCATCAGCACGTAATCGGCGACGTACATCGGGATCTCCTCACCGTTCACCGGGTTGACGACGGTGCGACCGAGCGCCACGCCGGTCTTCTCGCGGTCCTCCGCCCCCCGGGCCTCCGCCGACTCGCGGCCGACGCGGTCGACGTACTCGCGGACCGCCGCCTCGGCGGGCGTGCCGGCGACGAGCTTCTCGAGCTGCGGGTGCTCGGGGGCGAGGACGAAGAAGGTCGCGCCGAAGAGCGTGTCGGGACGGGTCGTGAACACCGGGAAGTCGAGGTCGACTTCCTCGCAGCGGAAGACGACTTCGGCGCCCTCGGAGCGGCCGATCCAGTTGCGCTGCATCGTCACCACGTGCTCGGGCCAGGAGTCGAGCAGGTCGAAGTCCGACAGCAGGCGGTCGGCGTAATCGGTGATCTTGAAGAACCACTGCTCGAGGTTTTTCTGGATCACCGGGGTGCCGCAACGCTCGCAGCGGCCGTCGATCACCTGCTCGTTGGCGAGCACCGTGGCGTCCTTCGGGCACCACTGGACCGGCGCCTCGGTGCGGTAGGCGAGGCCACGCTCGAAGAGCTTGAGGAAGATCCACTGCGTCCAGCGGTAGTAGTCGGGCTCGTGGGTGGCGAGCTCGCGCGACCAGTCGATCGAGATGCCCCAGGAGCGGAACTGGCGGCGGAACGACTCGATCGAGCGCTCGGTCGCGACGCGCGGCGGTTCGCCGGTTTTGATCGCGTTGTTCTCGGCGGGCAGTCCGAAGGCGTCGTAGCCCATCGGGTGCATGACCTGGAAGCCCTGCCGGCGACGGAGGTGGGCGATCGCGTCGCCGACCGCGTAGCACTTGAGGTGGCCGACGTGGGGCTCGCCCGACGGGTAGGGCAGCATCTCGCAGACGTAGGCCTTCGGCTTCTCGGGGTCGAAACCGGGCTGCCCCGGGTTCGGGACCTCCCAGGTGCGCTCCTTGGCCCACACCTGCTGCCACTTGCTCTCGATCGCTTGCGGTTCGTAGCCACTCATGGGCAGGCGATCTTATGTACGCGGGGCGCCAGGTGGCGCCGCGGGCAGGAGCGCTATCGCGCGAACTGACCGGCGAACGAGTAGTGGTGGTCGCTCAACGCGCGCAGGATGTGCGGCCAGAGGTAGACCTCGATCGTCGCCGCGGCGACCAGCATCGGCACCGCGATCGCGACGGTCACCGCCGTGGCCGCCAGGAGCTGCTTCCACTCCCCGCGACGGCTGGCGATGAGCCAGGCGGCCAGCGGCAAAAACAACGCGGTCAGCTCGATCAGCGCGTGCGGCAGCACGCTCAGGATCAGTTCGAGCCGGCTGATGTGGAGCTGGAACGCCAGCGTCGCGCCCTGGAAGCCCAGGTAGAGCGCCTGGGTGGCGAGCGAGAACAGCGTCACCGCGGCGACGAAGAGGATCGCCAGCTCCCCGGCCTTCACGTGGACCCAGCGGGAGAACCCGGTGCGCTGCTCGGCCGCCAGCGGCATCGACGCGCCCGCGATGAAGCCGGCGACGCAGGCCGTGGCGTGCAGCGCCAGCACGAGCGCGTTGCGGTAGAGGACCGGCAGCAGGTCCGAGAGCCTCGGCGGTTCGGTAAGGCCCGGCATCTTCCACGGCGTGACGTCGGGGGTCAGCAACCCGGAGGTGACCCAGAC
>DASZUW010000500.1:0-4493 GCA_035547475.1 Solirubrobacterales bacterium | reverse complement strand
CGCACGGGTTAACGCGGGCGACCTGGGTTACGCATGGGTTAACCCAGGTCGCCCGCACCTCCTGGGGCCCTCCGTCCCGGCCCAGGATGTGACGGAAGGCCCAGAGGAGCGTGACGTCCCCGGCGCCTTACCGGCGTCTTCGTCACGAGGCGACCCGGCCCGGTCCGAGGTGTGGCGTCTCCCGCACGGGATCCGCACCACTGTTTCACGGCGCCCCACGTGAGTCCGACCCGCCCCCGTCCGTTTACCGGCCGGCGCCCCCGCACCCCTCCCCGTCCTGGGCGCCTCATGGGGGTCACAGCCTGCCAGGACCCCCATGAGGCGCCCAGGACCCGCCTGCGGCATCCCGAACCCCCGTGGACGGCCCCCCGCGCCCGCCCCATCCACCCGCCGGGGCCACCTGAGAGGATTCGCGGATGGCCGAGGCGCAGGTGGTCAAGCCGCGAACCGAACGCATCCAGCCGGGCATCTGGCGGCTGAAGCTGCCCTGCCCGTGGCCGGGGGTGCCGCACGGGAACGCCTGGGTGATGCAGCGGGGCGCCGGGATCGTGCTGTTCGACACCGGCGTCGGCGGGCGGGGGCGGTTGCGGATGCTGGACGTGGCGCTCGCGCAGGCGGGGTTCGGGGTCGAAGACGTGAGGCTCGTCGTCTGCACGCATGCCCACTCCGACCACTACGGGCTCGCCGCGTCGATCTGCGCGGAGCCGGGTTGTGAGCTCTGGATGCATCCGAAGTGGGAGCACATCCGGCTCCAGGCCGACGATCCGCGGGCGGCGCTCGAACAGCGCCTCGAGGTGGGGAGGATGAGCGGCGTCCCGATCGCCGCGCTCGAACGCTACCGCCAGGACCGCGCCGCCAGACCCGAAGACCTGATCGACGGGATCCGCGCCCCCGACCGCGACCTCGTCCCCGGGGTCGAGGTCGCGACCGACGTCGGCACCTGGACGGTCGTCGAGACCCCCGGCCACGCGCCCTCGCACGTCTGCCTGCACCAGGCCGAGCGGCGGCTGCTGGTGTCGGGCGACCATCTGCTCGGCCGCACCGCGCTCTTCTTCGACTACGGCCACACGCCCGACCCATTCGGCGAATACCTCGCGAGCCTCGACGCGATCGAGCCGCTGCCCGTCGACCTCTGCCTGCCCGGGCACGGCAAACCGTTCCGCGACCCGCAGGCGAAGGTCGAGGCCGGGCGCCGCCAGGCGGGTGAGCTGCTCGACCGCGTCCGCGACCAGTTGGCGGGCGGCGCCGAGCCGACGGCCTTCGAGGTGGTCGAAGGGATCATCGGTCGCGAGAACCTCGGCCCCGGCACGGCCGGGTTCGCGCTTCAGATCATCCTCGCCTGCCTCGACCACCTGGCCGTCCTCGGGGAGGCGCGCCAGGTCCCCGACACCGACCCGCAGCGCTGGCGTGCCTAAGCGCCTCCGCGCCGCGCTCTCCCTCCTCGTCCACCCGCGCAAGCTGTGGCGCGAGCATCGCCGCGTCGCCCTCGCGCTGATCGGCCTCGCGATCCTCGCGGTCGCCGCGGTGATCGTCGCCTACGAGGAGCTGAAGCGTCCGCCCGACGTCCACAACGAGGCGGCGATCCGCCACTTCAAGCCGGAAAAGCCGAAGGAAGCACCGAAACCGCGGCACCGCGGCGAACCGCCGCCGACCGTGAACTGGCCGATGTACGGGCTGAACCCGCAGCGGACCCGGTACCTGCCCGCCCGCGGCGTGAAGCCGCCGTTCCGCAAACTCTGGCGCTACACCGAGCGGCCGCTGCTCGAGTTCCCGCCGATCTTCGTCGGCGGCGTCCTCTACGCGGTCAACAACTCGGGGTTCGCCTTCGCGCTCAACGCGCGGACCGGGGCGACGATCTGGGAACGGCGGATCGGCCGCCTGAACGCCTCCTCGCCCACCTACTACAAACACCGCCTCTACATCGTCAACCTCGTCCCCGGCCACATCGTCAAGTTGAACGCGAAAAACGGGCGGATCATCTGGAAACGGCGGCTGCCGAACCGGGCCGAGTCCTCGCCGGTCGTCGTCGGCCGCAGCGTCTACTTCGGCTGCGAAGACGGCAAGCTCTACTCGCTCTCCACCGTCAACGGCGACGTCCGCTGGGCGACGCAGCTGTCGGGGCCGGTGAAGGCGGCGCCCGCCTACTACGGGGGGCGACTCTACGTCGGCGACTACGGCGGCAGCATGAACGCCGTCGACGCGAAGACCGGCAACCTCGTCTGGTCGACCGGCTCGCTCGGCACCGGGATCAGCGGCGGCGAGTTCTACTCGACCCCGGCGGTCGCCTTCGGGCGCGTCTACGCGGGCAACAACGACGACCGCGTCTACAGCTTCGACATGGACACCGGCGAACTCGCCTGGACCTACTCGACCGGTGGCTACGCCTACTCGGCGCCGACCGTGGCGAGCACCAAGCACAGCCCGCCGACCGTCTACATCGGCTCCTTCGACGGCAACATCTACGCGCTGAACGCGAAGAACGGGGAAGTGCGCTGGAGCCGCTCGACCGGCGGGCAGGTGGTCGGCTCGCTCTCGGCGGTGGGGGAAATCGTCTACGTCGCGGAGTTCACGCACCAGACGACGATCGGCTACATGATGCGCAGCGGTCGCAAGGTCTTCACCTACAAGAAGGGCACCTACACGCCGGTGATCAGCGACGGCCAGAACATCTACCTGACCGGCTACTCCAGCATCACCGCGCTCGCGCCGATCCGCCCCCAGCCGGCGCGGATCTTGAACAACTTCGTCGCCCCGAAACCGCACTTCCCCTCGCACCGCCTGGGCAAGGGGATCGGCAACGCGATCGTCGCGCCTAGCCCGGTTCCACCCCGCCGGGCGGCGGCGGGGGCAGGTGCGGCGCGCCAGGCGCGAAGGCCGGGAACCGGCCGTCGTGGAGGCGGGCGGTGAGGACCGCGAGGCTTTCGCTGTAGTTCTGGATCCGGTAGCTCGAGCTCGAGCCGAAGTCCTGGTAGTAGACGAGCATCTTCGTCCGCGGGTGGGCCTTCACCCAGGCGAAGAGGTGGGAGACGAAGCTCGGATCGTCGCCGGCTTCGACGCCCCACTCGGTGAGCGCGAACGGCTTGCGCGGATAGCGTTCGTAGAGCTTCGTCAGCGCGCCCCATTCGGGATAGGAGGCGTAGAAGTCGGTGCCGGTCCAGTCGACCCAGCGTTCGCCCGGGAAGTAGTTCTGCGGCAGGTTCTTCTTGGTGGTGGGCGAGCCGGAGGGCAGCGGGCTCCAGACGATCGCGACCGGCGCCTTCGGCAGCCCACCGACGGTGGCGTTCAGCGGCGGCAGGCCGGCTTCGTGGAGGCGGGCGTTGATCGTCTTCGTCTTGCCGCCGCCGTGGACGATCACGTAGATGCGGCGGAAGGCGCGCCGGTAGTTGCGGGCGGAGTCGGCGGCCGAGCGCGGGTGCCCGGCGCATTCGTAGGCGGCGTAGACGTTGAGGCAGCGGTTCGGCTCGCCCAGCGGCCGGACGTAGGCGCGCATGTGCTTTTCGGCGAAGAGGTGGTTGAGGCGGATGAGGAAGCTGTCGCCGGCACCGTTTGCGATCGCCGCCAGGGTGAGGATCTCGCCCCCGGTCTGCGGGTCGGCGGTGGTGATGTGGATCATCGGCCGGGCCCGCGCGATCTCCCAGCGCTGGATCGAGTCGCGCACTTCCGACCCCCAGGCGCGGAACGACTCGATCACCGCCGGGTGCTTCGACACCGCCTCCGAGAATTCCCCGAACGACGCCGGGTCGCCGGTGTCGGAGACGCCGAAGTAGATCTGCTTGCCCTGCGGTTCCAGCACCCCTGCCGACGCTCTCCCGCTCCCCACGCCCAGCAGCGCCGCCACGAGGGCGACGACGAGTGCCGCTGCCGCGGCGCGCGTGCGGTCGGTGCCGTTCATCGATCGGACGCCCGGGCCAACGATCAAGGCCGTGCCGGGCAGCCGGTCATGCTGCCAAGCGCGCCCCACCGCCGGCCGACCGGCGAAAGAACCTGCAATCTGCGTTGCGTTTTCCCGCCCACCCCCACGTTTGGCCCCGGTTGCAAAGGGAACTTGATGTATCAAGGCCTCGGAGGACGTACCGAGCCCTGTGGGAGGGGGGACCCGTGTCGATGCTTGCCCCGATAGCGATCCTGCTGCTCGCCGTGGCGATCCTGGCGACCGCGGCCCACCTGCGCCCCCGCGCGCGACCCTCCAACGACGACCTGATCCCCTGCCGCTCCCACGCCGAGGCGAGCAGGCGGTCGGACGCCGAAGGCCTTTGAGGCTCGGGAGGAGGGGGCCGGGGGCCGGGCAAGGGACGCCGGGGGACGGCAGGGGGACGGCCGGCACGGCCGAGGGACCCGGCCCTCTCGGCCACGGCCCGGGTCCACGGGGAGCGGATCAGGGACCGTGGCCGCAGGGTGACGGGAGGGCGACGGAAGGCCCACCGACGACGCACGGATCCGTCACCGAGGTGAGGCGTCGTGACGAAGACGCCGCGATCTCCACGCTTCGGTCC
>DASZUW010000499.1:0-3232 GCA_035547475.1 Solirubrobacterales bacterium | reverse complement strand
CCCTTCAACACCCCGACCATGACCAGGTCGCGGCCCTCGTAGTCGCGCGTGATCGCGGCCCCCAGCTCGGCGATCCGCAGCTGGAGTTCTTCGCTCGTGACGAGGGTCGCGCCGATCGCCGGGTCGTCCACCGGCCGCAGTCTAGATATATGACGTGCGCCGGCGTCACCCCTTCCGCTCGGCCCGCAGGACGCCTTCCTCGAGTACGGCGCGGACGCCGTCGCCGAGGTCGAGGCGCGAGCCGCCGCGCGTCAGGCCCGCGACCTGGTCGGCAAAGCGGGCCGCGCCGGGGACCGGCCGCCCCGCGGCGGTGTCGGCGAGGCGCTGCAGGACGAGCCGGCGGAGCGCCGGCGGCAGCGCCGCGAAGCGGGCGTGGGTGATGCGGTTGCGCGGCGCCTCGCCGGAGCCGTCGAGCTCGGCGGCGACGATGTCGTCGAGCACCTCGGCCTCGTCGCGCAGGAGCGCCGCGGTGCGCAGGACGTTGGCGACCGCGGCCGGGTGGATCGCCTCGAGCTCCGGCAGAAGCCCGTGGCGCACGCGGTTGCGCGCGTACCGCTCCTCCTCGTTGGTCGCGTCCTCGCGCCAGTCGAGGCCGCGCTCGGTGTCGTAGGCGGTGACCTCGGCGCGCGTCGTGCCCAGCAGCGGCCGGGCGAGGCGCCCGCCGCGCTCCCTCATCCCCAGGAGCGCCCGCCGGCTCGGCGAGGACGCGAGGCGGTAGAGGATCGTCTCCACCTGGTCGTCGGCGGTGTGGCCGGTGACGATCGTCGCGTCGCGCGCCTCGGCGAGGCGGATCGCCGCGGCGTAGCGGACGTCGCGCGCCCAGGCCTGCAGGTTGCCGGGCGCCTCGGGGCGGACCGGCCGCTCCAGCACCATCTCCACGCCGAGCCGCTCGCACAAGGAGGCGCAGAAGTCGGCGTCGTCGTGGGACTCGGGGCGCAGGCCGTAGTCGACGTGCAGGGCGAGGACGGCGGCGGGACCGCGGGCGCGCACCGCGAGGTCGAGCATGCAGACCGAGTCGCGCCCGCCCGAGAGCAGCGCGACCAGCGAGCGCGGCGGCGCGATCAGCCCGCCCGCCTCCACCCTCGCGAGCAGGTCCATCAGTCCTCGACCCGGCGCACCGCGAAGAGCTCGGTCGGCACCGGGAAGCCTTTGAGCGAGACCTCGCCGATCGGCTCGAGCCGCAGCCCCGGCCGGTCTGCCAGCGTCGCCGCCACCCGGTCGGTCACCAGCACCTCCCCGGCCACCGCGCGGTTCACGATCCGGTGGGCGAGGTTGACGCTGTTGCCGAAGTAGTCGCCGTCGCGGTAGACCGCGTCGCCGCTGTGGATGCCGACCCGCGGTTGCGGGCGGCGGTCGAAGCGGCCGAGGAAGGCGACCGCCCACTCGGTCAGCGCCGCCGCGTCGGGCGAGACGACCATCACCTCGTCGCCGATCGTCTTCACGATCGTCGCCTCGGGCGGCAGCGTCGCCTCGACCGTCTCGACGAAGTTCTCGACCACGTCGAGCGCCTCGATGTCCCCCTCCTCCTCGGTGAAGCGGGTGAAGCCGGTGAGGTCGATGAAGCAGAGCGTCGTCGCGACGTGGCCGAGCTCCAGTTCGGCGGTCGACTGCTCGCCGCCGGTCTCCATGTGGCCCACCACGTCCTGCTCGATGAAGTAGCGGAGGTAACGGTTGTGGAGGTACTCGGTGAGCGGCGCCGCCAGGGGCATGACGCGCGCGGCGAGGTCGCCCATCGCCTCGGCCATGCGCAGCTCCGGCACGCCGTCGCGGATCAGCGGCTCGTGTACGTAGAGGTGGAAGAGGCGGATCTCGGCGTCGGCGATCCGCCGCAGGCTCTGGACGTAGACGCGGATCAGCTGCAGGAAGGCGACCAGCGGGAAGCCCGCCTCGAGCACCTCGGCGCAGAGGCGGATGGCGGCGGCGTCGGCGACGCTGAGGCCGCGCTCGCGGCCGGCCGGCGTCCCCATCATGGTCAGGATCCGTTCGATCAGCTCGACCTCGAGGCCCGTCTCGGCGGCGACGGTCTCGATCGAGAGCGCCGCCACCTCCTCCCCGTCGACGAAGAGCTCCTCGGCGATGCCGAAGGCGAGCCGCCCCTGGCGCCCCGCCTCCCGCAGGTCGTCGAGCGAGTAGCCGCGGTCGCGCATCCGGGCGACGACCCGCGCCTGCGCGGCCGCCGCCGCCGTCCAGCGCCCGTCGCGGACCGGCACGACCCTCTCCTCGGCCCAGCGTTTGAGGGTCGCCACGGGGACCCCGGAGCGGCGCGCCGCCTCGGTCAGGGAGATGTGCTCGTCGGCCACGCGATGAGGCTAATGCCGCGACGTGGCGACTAGGGTCGCGGACCGTGCCCCGACGACTGCGCCCGACGGCAGACATATATGAGGACGCGATCTTGGTCGGCGACCCCGGCCGGGCGATGGCGCTCGCCCAGGTCCTGATCGAGGGGCCGAAGATGAGCAACCACGCCCGCGGCCTCTGGGGCTACTCGGGTCCGACCGCGGCGGGTCGCGGCCTGAACGTCCAGGCCACCGGCATGGGCGGCCCGAGCGCCGCGCTCGTGCTCGCCGACCTGGCGGAGCTCGGGGTGCGGCGCGCGGTCCGGGTCGGGACCTGCGCAGCGCTCGCGCCGGGCCTGCGTCCCGGCGACCTGGTCACGGTGAGCGAGGCGCGGGCCTGGTCGTTCGACGGCCGCGGCGCGGGCGCCCCGGCCCGCCCCGACGAGGCCCTGGACCGGCGCCTGCGCGCGGAGCTGGGTGGCGAGGCGAGGCCCGGTCGGGTCGCCAGCCTCGACGTGCTCCACCCGCCACCGGGTCACCCGGCGCCGGAGGGGGACGTGGCGGACATGCAGACGGCGGCGCTCCTCGCCTCGGGCCGCGACCTCGGTGTCGCGCTGGCAGCGGTGCTGATCGTCGTGGAGGCGGAGGGTGCGGAGGAGCTCGCCGACGATGCGGTAGCCGAGCGCGCGACGGTGGCGGCGGAGGGGGCGGGGCGGGTGCTTTTGGGGTGATGGTGGGGGACGGGCTCGGGCCGTCCACAAGGGTTCGGGGTGCCGGCGGCGCGTCCTGGGCGCCTCATGGGGGTCCTGGCAGGCTGTGACCCCCATGAGGCGCCCAGGACGTGAGGCTTTCGTGAAACAGGGGCGGGGGTTCGTCACGAAGTGCGCGGGTCCCGTCACGACCTCAGGCGGACCGGATGTCGATGGGCCGAAAAGTCCTCCATATCAGGACTTTTC
>DASZUW010000498.1:0-3302 GCA_035547475.1 Solirubrobacterales bacterium | reverse complement strand
GCGGCGGCGGCTTCTCCTTCGAAGACGCGGAGGGCACGCCGATCACCGACGAGGAGACGCTCGAGCGGATCCGCGCCCTGGCGATCCCGCCCGCCTGGCGCGACGTCTGGATCTGCCCCGACCCGGTCGGCCACATCCAGGCGACCGGCTACGACGAAGCGGGGCGCAAGCAGTACCGCTACCACGACCGCTGGGACTCGCGCCGGGCGTCGCGGAAGTACGCGAAGATGCGCGAATTCCCCGCCGCCCTGCCGCGCCTGCGCCGCGTCGTCCGCCGCGACATCGAGCTGGAGGGGATGCCGCGCGAGCGCGCCCTCGCCACCGCGGTCCGGCTCCTCGACCTCGGCTTCTTCCGCATCGGCGGCGAGGAATACGCGGAGACGAACGAGAGCTACGGCGTGGCGACGGTCCGCCGCGAGCACGTCCACCGCGACGGCGAGGAAATCGTCTTCGACTTCCCCGCCAAGAGCCACCAGCGGCGCATCCAGGCGATCGGCGACGAGGCGGTCGTCGCGGCGCTCGAAGCGATGCGCCGGCGGCGCGGCGGCCCCGCCGACCTGCTCGCCTGGAAGGAGGGGCGGCGCTGGCACGACCTCCGCTCCGCCGACGTCAACGAGTACATCCACGAAGCGATCGGCGACGACTTCTCGGCCAAGGACTTCCGCACTTGGAGCGGCACCGTGCTCGCCGCCGCGGCGCTGGCGGGGGAGGCGAAGCCGGCGAGCGACGCGGCCGCGAAGCGCACGGTCAAGCGCGCCGTCGAGACGGTGGCGGCGGCGCTCGGCAACACCCCGGCGGTCTGCCGCCGCCCCTACGTCGATCCGCGCGTCTTCGACCGCTATCGCGACGGCGAGACGATCGACGCCGGCCGTCGCGCCGCGGCCGAAGGCCGGATGGCGGAGCGCACGCGGCAGAGGATCGAGCGCGAGGTCCTCGACCTGATCGGGTAGCGGCGCAGCGGGTACCGGAGGCGAAAGCGTGAAACCTCCGCGACGGAGAACCGAAAGGGGCGCCCACCCGATGGCAGACGAGTTGAACGGCAAGAAGATCGCCTTCCTGACCGCGAACGAGGGAGTCGAGGAAGTCGAGCTGACCGAGCCGCTGAAGGCGGTGAGGGAGGCCGGCGCGAAGGCCGAGCTGCTCGCCCCCGAAGCGGGCGAGGTGCAGGCGTTCAACCACCTCGACAAGGCGGAGACCTACGACGTCGACAAGGCGGTCGGCGAGGCCTCCGCCGACGAATACGACGGCCTCGTCCTGCCCGGCGGCGTCGCCAACCCGGACAACCTGCGGACCCACCCCGAGGCCGTCTCCTTCGTGCGCGACTTCTTCGGCTCCGGCAAGCCGGTCGCTGTGATCTGCCACGGGCCCTGGACGCTGATCGAGGCCGACGTGGTCAAGGGCCGCAGGCTCACCTCCTGGCCGAGCCTGCGGACGGACCTGCGCAATGCGGGCGCCGAGTGGGTAGACGAGGAAGTGGTCGTCGACGACGGCCTGGTGACCAGCCGCAAACCGGACGATCTGGCGGCGTTCAACGCGAAGATCGTCGAGGAGTTCGAGGAGGGGAAGCATGCCGCCCAGAGGGGTTAAAAAAGGCTCCAAACGCGAGCGCCAGTACAAAGAGGTCAAAAAAAGCGAGGAAAAAGAGGGGCGCTCCACCAAACGCGCCAAAGAGATCGCGGCCCGCACCGTCAACAAGGAAAAAGCGCGCTCGGGCGAATCGAGGTCGTCGTCGCGCAGCTCCAAACGGGGCGCCTCGGCGAGCAGTCGCGGCGGCAAACGGTCCGGCGAAGGCCCGGGCGGCCGCACCCGCGACCAGCTCTACAACGACGCCAAGAAGCTCGGCATCGAAGGGCGCTCGAACATGAACAAGGACGAACTCGAGAAGGCGGTGGCGGGCGCCAGTTGACCCCGCGCCGCCTACGTCCCCGGCCGGCCGGCTCCCGGCGGCGCCTCGAAGGCGGCAAGCCCGGTGACCACCGGGATGCCGTCCTCGCCGCCGAGCCGCTCCCGGCTGGCGGCGGCGACCTCCATCAGCTCGCGCAGCGCCCGGTCGAGGATCTCGGCGGTCTCCCGCCAGCCCCGCTCGTCGACCGTGATCGGCATCCAGTTCAGCGTCGTGTCCTCGCGCGAGTCGATCGTGTCGGCATCGAGCGCGGCGCCGACCTTGGCGACGAAGGTGCGCAGCGCTTCGTTCGTCACCCCGCCGCGGACCGAGAGCGGCGCCTTGCGCCAGTCCTGGTGGCCGATGAACGAGCGCGGCTTCGCCGTGTAGAAGTGCTCGATCGTGCCGCGCTTCGGTCGCGTGCGGACCTGCTCGATGCATTCGACCTCGAGCAGCGCGTTGGTGTGGTAGCTGACGACGCCGAGGCTCTCCTTGAACCCCCGCGCCAGTTCGGTCGGGCTCGCCGTGCGTCCCTGCAGCGCTTCGAGGATCTGCACCCGCATCGGGTGCGCGAGCGCCCGCACGAGATTCTGGTCGATCGTTTCCCCATCCGGGGCCCTGCTCTCCGGTGGCATAGGTTCGCCATCCCAGCGGTCGCCGGCCCCAAAGGCAACCTTACTTTTTGAGCCACTTGCCTACACCGGTGGTAGAGCTTTGGACGGTGTCGGCAGATGTGTCTCAATATATACCAACACTATGACTAACACACACGAAATTGTCACCGTAGCGGTACTCGGAGCCGGCGGCACGATGGGTAAGGGGATCGCCCGCAACGCCGCCGCCGTCGGTCTGACCGTACACGCCTGGAACCGCACCGCCGCCAAGCTCGACAACCTGGCGGGTGAGACCGGGGTGGAGGCGTTCGCCACCGCGCGGGAGGCGGTCGCCGACGTCGACGCGGTGGTCACGATGCTGAGCGACGCCGACGCGACCCTGGCCGCGATGTCGGGGCCCGACGGCGGCGCCGCCGGCTCGGAGGGCGCGGTCTGGGTGCAGATGGGGACGATCGGCGTCGAGGGCACCGAGCGCTGCGCCGCCCTCGCCCGCGACCGTGGCCTGGTCTTCGTCGACGCGCCGGTCCTCGGCACCAAGGGGCCCGCCGAAGAAGGCAAGCTCGTCGTCCTCGCCTCCGGCCCGGAGGGCCCGCGGGAAGGGCTCGAACCGCTCTTCGACGCGGTCGGCAAACGCACCATCTGGGTCGGCGAGGCGGGCGCCGGCAGCAGGCTGAAGATCGTCGTCAACGCCTGGCTCTGCGCCGTGGTCGAGGGGACCGCCGAGATGCTCCGCCTCGCCGCCGCGCTCGGCCTCGAACCGGGCCTCGCCCTCGACGCGATCGAGGATGGCCCGCTCGACGCGCCCT
>DASZUW010000497.1:0-2600 GCA_035547475.1 Solirubrobacterales bacterium | reverse complement strand
CCGCCAGCGCCAGCTTCGCCTCGAAGTTGTCGTCGTCGTGCCGCGGCTCCCCGAGCTCCCCCTCGTGCCCGATCCGCATCGCGTAGCGCTCGACCACCTCGGCGTCCGCGGGCGACCCGGAGGGCGCGAAGAGGTTCAGCCCGAAGGGCCGATCGGTGAGGGCGCGCAGCTCGGCGACCTCGGCTGCGACCGCGTCAGGCTCCCGATAACCGGCGGCGAGGAAGCCGAAGCCGCGCGCGCCGCAGACGGCCGCCGCGAGCGCCGGCGTCGAGACCCCGCCCGCCATCGGGGCCTGCACGATCGGGAGCGGCAGGCCGCGGACGTCGAGGAGCGCGCCCACGCTCAGAACCCCTCCGCCCCGATCAGCGGCACGAACCGGCACGGGGCGATCGCGATCGACTCCAGCTCGGGGCCGCGGCGGCGCAGGAGGGTCAGCATCTCCTCCTTGCCGTTGGCGACCGGGACCACCATGCGGCCGCCCGCGGCGAGCTGCTCGACCAGGGCGGGCGGCGGCGCGGGGGCGGCGGCGTGGACGGCGATCGCGTCGAAGGGGCCGCGGTCGGGGACCCCGCGGCTGCCGTCGCCGACCAGCAGCTCGACGTTGTCGGTCGAGCAGGAGCGGAGCGCCTCGGCGGCGGCGCGGGCGAGGCTCGAGTGGCGCTCGACGCTCACCACGTGGCGGGCGAGGCGGCCGAGCAGGCAGGTCGAGTAGCCCGAGCCGGTGCCGATCTCCAGCACCTGCTCCTCGCCGCCAAGGTCCAGGGCCTGGAGGATCGCGGCGACGATCCAAGGTTGGGAGATCGTCTGCTCGGCGCCGATCGGCAGCGCCGCGTCGGCGTAGGCGAGCTCCCGCCGGCGCTCCGGCACGAACTTCTCCCGCGGCACCTCGCCCATCGCCGCGAGCACCCGCTCGTCGCGGATCCCGCGCTCGCGCAGCTGGTGCTCGACCATGTCGGCGCGCCGCGCGGCGAAATCCGGCTCGGAGAAGTCGTCCATCACGTGAGGCTACCCGGGTATCGTCGGCGCATGGCCGCGCGCAACATCCTCGGCGCCGTCGCGCTACTCGCACTGATCGGGGTCGCGATCTACCTGCTGGCGCAGATCCCCTGGGAGTTCACCGTCGGCGGAATCCTGGCGCTCGCGGGGATCCTGCTTGCGGTCGGCGGCGACGCCCCGAACGCGCTGTGACCGCGCCTGCCTAATAGATGTAGTTGCGCAGTTTGTTCGGCTGCAGCACGGTGACGCGGCCGCGGCCGGAGCGGACGACGCCGGCGCGCTCGAGCTCGGCCAGGAAGCGGCTCACCGACTCGCGCGAGGTGCCGGCGAGCTGGGCGAGGTCGGTCTGGTTCATGCGGATCGTGACCTCCTGCATCTCGGCGTCGCCGTCGGCGTTCTCCTGGCCCTCGCGGGAGAGCTGGGCGAGGATGCCGGCGACGCGGCTCGGCACGGTCTGGAAGGACTGGCGCGAGAGGCGCATGTTCGCGGCGCGCAGCCGGCGCACGAGGCCGGCGACCAGCTTCAGCGCGATCTCCGGGTTGCGCGCCAGCAGGCTGCGCACGTCGTTGGCGGGCAGCGCCAAGAGCGTCCCGTCGGTGATCGACTCGGCCGAGGCGGAGCGGGTGTCGCCGTCCAGCATCGCCAGCTCGCCGAAGATCTCCCCCGGCCCGAGCGTCGCCAGCGTGATCGCCCGCCCGTCGGAGTGTTCGCGGGTGACGCGGAAGCTGCCCTCGCTGACGATGTAGCAGGCGTCGGAGCTGTCGCCCTCGTGGAAGACGCGCGTGCCGGCGGGGAAGGATCGCGGCACGGCGACGTGGGAGAAGCGTTCCAGCTCTCCTTCCTCGAGGTCGGCGAAGAGCGGGACGCTCCTCAGCAGCTCGATTGCGCTCTGCTGCGTGGTCTCAGGCACCCGTGTCGATTATGGCAACGGGCCGTTGGAAACATGTTGCGAAGTGGACACAAGACCACCCGCTCAGCGGGCGGAGGCCGTGAGTTTGCGCGGGCCGCGGCTGAAGCCGGCCTCGATCAGGGCGTCCTCGTGGCCGGAGCCGATGACCGCCTCGCCGTCGAGTTTCTCGATCGCCAGTTTGGGGAGCTGGCCCTTGGTGACGGCGTCGGCGAGGGCCCGCATCGCGGCGCCGAGCTCCTCCTCGTCCATCGAGCGCAGGCGCAGGACGCCGCGGCCGCCGCGCTCGACGAAGACCTCCGGCTCACCGTCGCGCGTCAGCAGGTAGGCGCCGGGGGTGCGGCCGGGGCGCCGGCCGCCCTCGAGCTTCGGCCAGGGCAGCGAGGCGCCGTAGGGGTTGGCGGGGTCGGTCGCGGCGAGGACCAGGTAGTCGCCCTGGGCTTCGGGGAGGGAGCGCAGGCGCTCGACCGCGCCCGGCAGCGCGAACTGGGCGCCGCCGAGGCCCTCGACGAAGTAGCCGCGCCGCGCGGTCCCCAGGAGCTCGAGGTTGCCGAGCTCCGAGTAGAGGGTGGAGAAGCCACCGGGGACGCCCTCGGCGAGGACGGTCTCGCGGGTGACGATCCCGTAGCGCTCCATCATCAGCTCGGCCTGGGCGCGCAGGCGCGCGCCGGGCCCCGGGGCGCCGGCGAAGATCGGC
>DASZUW010000496.1:0-4713 GCA_035547475.1 Solirubrobacterales bacterium | reverse complement strand
GATGATGTTGACGGCGCCCTCGGGGCCCATCACGGCGACCTCGGCGGTCGGCCAGGCGTAGTTGAAGTCGGCCAGCATGTGCTTGGAGGCCATGACGTCGTAGGCGCCGCCGTAGGCCTTGCGGGTGACGACGGTGAGCTTCGGCACCGTCGCCTCGGTGTAGGCGTAGAGGAGCTTGGCGCCGTGGCGGATGATCCCGTTCCACTCCTGGTCGGTGCCGGGCAGGAAGCCGGGGACGTCGGTGAAGGTGAGGAGCGGGACGTTGTAGCAGTCGCAGGTGCGGACGAAGCGGGCCGCCTTCTCGGAGGCCTCGATGTCGAGCACGCCGGCCAGGAAGGCGGGCTGGTTGCCCACCACGCCGACCGGATGGCCGTCGAGGCGGGAGAAGCCGCAGATGATGTTTTTGGCGAAGTGCTCGTGGACCTCGAAGAACTCTTCGTCGTCGACGATCCGCTTGATGACCTCGCGCATGTCGTACGGTTTCGAGGGGTCGTCGGGGACGACGGTGTCAAGCTCGGGGTCTTCGCGCTCCGGGTCGTCGGCGGGCTCGAAGCGCGGCGGCAGCTCGAGGTTGTTCGAGGGCAAGAAGCTCAGCAGGTAACGGGCGTCTTCGAGACAGGCCTCCTCGCTGTCGGAGGCGAAGTGCGCGACGCCCGATTTCGAGTTGTGCGACATCGCGCCGCCCAGCGCCTCGAACTCCACTTCCTCGCCGGTCACGGTTTTGATCACTTCCGGGCCGGTGATGAACATGTGGCTGGTCTCTTTCACCATGAAGATGAAGTCGGTCATCGCCGGCGAGTAGACCGCGCCGCCCGCGCACGGGCCCATGATCAGGCTGATCTGCGGGATCACGCCGCTGCATTTGACGTTCCGCGCGAAGACGTCGCCGTAGGCGCCGAGCGAGACGACGCCCTCCTGGATGCGGGCGCCGCCGGAGTCGTTGATGCCGATGACCGGCGCGCCGACCTCGGCGGCGAGGTCCATGACCTTGCACATCTTCTCCGCCATGACCTCGCCGAGGCTGCCGCCGAAGACGGTGAAGTCCTGGGAGAAGACGAAGACGGTGCGGCCTTCGATCGTCCCGTGGCCGGTGACGACGGCGTCGCCCCAGGGCCGTTTCTTCTGCATCTCGAAGTCGTAGGTGCGGTGGCGGACGAAGGTGTCGAGCTCCTCGAAGGAGCCGGGGTCGAGCAGCAGGTCGATGCGCTCGCGCGCGGTCAGCTTGCCGCGGGCGTGCTGCTTCTCGACCGCTTCCTCGGAGGCCGAGTGGACCGCCGCCTCGCGCAGTTCGCGCAGGTAGGCGAGCTTCTCCTCGTGCGTGATCGGGTTCTTTTCGCGGATATCGGGCGACATACGGGGTGGCCGCAGGGGCCGCGCGATTCTATGTGGAGCGGAAAACAAAAGGCCCGCCGGGTGGCGGGCCTTTGTCGTCGCGTTGGTGGAAGGTCTCAGCTGAAGGGGCGCCGCTGCGGCTCCGCGAGCCGGTCGAGGAAGGCCTCGAGGTCGGCCTGCGCCAGCCCGGTGCCCTCCTCGGCGCGCACGTGGACGCGCGTGCCGAAGCCCTTTTCGGCCATCGTGACCTCGACGCCTTCGACCTCGGCGAGAAGCTCGGCGAGCTCCGGCTCCGACTTCATCAGGGTCCTCGAGGCCTCGATCATGGCCCCCGATTCGGCCACCGCCCGGGTGTTCCTGCCGGGTGACCGGCCTGAAAAGGAACGTTCACGGGGTACCGTGCGCCGATGGGCGATGCGGCGCGGATCGAGCGGCTGGCGAAGGAGAAACTGGGGATCGAGCGGCTCCACCCGGGGCAGCTCGAGGCGATCCGCGCGGTCGCCGGCGGGCGCGACACGCTCGCGGTGATGTCGACCGGCTACGGCAAGTCGGCGATCTACCAGCTGGCGGGGGAGCTGCTGGGCGGGCCGACGATCGTCGTCTCGCCGCTGATCGCCCTGCAACGCGACCAGGTCGAGGCGATCGAGGAGCACATCGGCGCAAGCGAGGCGGCGGAGCTGAACTCGACGGTCCCCGAGCGCAGGCGCCACGAGCTGATCGAGGCGCTGGAGCGCGGCGAGCACGAGTTCGTCCTGCTCGCGCCGGAGCAGCTGGCCAAGCCGGAGGTGCTGCGAGAGCTGGCGGCCACCGAGCCCTCGCTGCTGGTCGTCGACGAGGCCCACTGCATCAGCGAGTGGGGTCACGACTTCCGCCCCGACTATCTGCAGCTCGGCGCCTTCGCCGAGCGGCTCGGCCGTCCCACGATCCTGGCCCTTACCGCGACCGCCTCTCCCCCGGTCCGCCGCGAGATCGTCGCGCGCCTCGGCATGCGCGACCCGGCCCGGGTGATCCGCGGCTTCGACCGTCCCAACCTCCACTTCGCGGTGCGCCGCTTCACCGACGCGAGGGCCAAAGAGGCGGCGCTGGTGGAGGCCGTGGTCGACGCGCCGAAGCCCGGCATCGTCTACATCGCGACGCGGAAGGCCGGCGAGGAGCTGGCCGAGCGGCTGCGGGCGGCGGGCGTCGACGCGGAGGCCTACCACGCCGGGCTGCCGAGGCGGCACCGCGGGGAGCTCCAGGACGGCTTCATGGCCGACGACGTCGACGTGATCGTCGCCACCACCGCCTTCGGCATGGGGATCGACAAGCCGGACGTGCGCTTCGTCTTCCACGCCGGCCCTTCCGACTCGATCGACTCCTACTACCAGGAGGTCGGCCGGGCGGGACGCGACGGCGAGCCCGCCGAGGCGGTGCTCTTCTACCGCCCCGAGGACGAAGCGATCCGCCGCTTCCTCGGCAGCGGCGGCGGCGTCGACGGGGAGGCGCTGGAGGAGGTCGGCCACGCGGTCGAGGACGCAGACGGCGAGGCCGACCCGGCGGCGCTGGTCGAGCGCCTCGAGCTCTCCCGCTCCAAGGTGCTCGAGGCGGTCGAGCGCCTCGAGGAGGCGGGCTGGCTGGAGATCGCCCCCGACGGCGAGGTGCGCCGGACGCCCGGCGGCCCGACCCTCGAGGACGCGGTCCAGGAAGGCGTCCGCGAGAGCGGCGAGCGCCGCGAGTTCGACCGCACGCGCCTCGCGATGATGCGCTCCTACGCCGAGACCGAAGGCTGCCGCCGCGACCACATCCTCAGCTACTTCGGCGAGGAGCACGAGGTCCCGTGCTTCTACTGCGACAATTGCGACGCGGGCTTGGTCAAACCCGACGACGCCGAGCGGCCCTTCCCGATCGGCGCCGCCGTCACCCACAAGCGCTGGGGACCGGGCGAAGTGCAGCGCTACGACCGCGACCGGGTGGTGGTGCTGTTCGAGTCGGTCGGATACCGGACGCTCGACCTGGGGCTGGTCGAGGAGGAGGGGTTGCTGGAGCGTGGCGCGGGGTGAGGACACGGGCCGTCACACTTCCTCGGGCCTTCCGTCACCCCCCGGGACCGGATCTCCACGCTTCGGTCCGTGTCGCACAACACGCACGCAGCCGCGGGCGACCTGGGTTACGCTTGGGTTAACCCTGGTCGCCCGCACCTCCGGGGCCACCGGATCCGCGTCCCCCGGCGGTCCCTTTCCCGGCGCCTAGAAGAACGCCCCGCCCCGGTATTCGCCGAAAACGTCGCGCATCGCGCCGCAGACCTCGCCCAGCGAGGCTTCGGCGGCGAGGGCGGCGCGGATCGGGTGCAGGAGGTTGCCGTCGCCGCGGGCGACGTTGCGGAGGTCCTCGAGCTTGGCGTCGACGGTGGCCTGGTCGCGGCGCTCCTTGAAGGCCTTGAGGCGGGCGAGCTGGCGCTGCTCGGACTCCGGGTCGACCTTGAGGATGTCGACGTCGTCTACCTGGTCGGTGACGAATTTGTTGACGCCGACGACGATGTCCTGGCCGGAGCGGTAGCGCTCGTGGTAGCTGTGGGCGGACTCCTCGATCTCGCGCTGCATGAACTCCAGCGCCTCGACCGAGCCGCCCAGCTCGTCGACTTTGCCCATCAGCTCCCAGGAGCGGTCCTCGATCTCGTCGGTGAGGGACTCGACGAAATAGGAGCCGGCGAACGGGTCGACGGTGTCGGCGACGCCGGACTCGTAGGCGAGCACCTGCTGGGTGCGCAGGGCGATCCGGGCGGAGCGCTCGGTCGGCAGCGCCAGCGCCTCGTCGAAGCCGTTGGTGTGCAGCGACTGGGTGCCGCCGGCGACGGCGGCGAAGCCCTGCAGCGCCACCCGCACGATGTTGACCTCGGGCTGCTGCGCCCGCAGCGTCACCCCGCCGGTCTGCGTGTGGAAGCGGATCTGCATCGATTTCGGGTTCTCGGCGCCGAAGCGCTCCTTGACGATCTTGGCCCACATCCGACGCACGGCGCGGAACTTCGCGACCTCCTGGAACACGTTGTTGTGGCAGTTGAAGAAGAAGGCGAGGCGCGGGGCGAACTCGTCGATCTTCAGCCCCCGCTCCAGCGCCGCTTCCACGTAGGCGATCGCGTTGGAGAGCGTGAAGGCGACCTCCTGCACGGCCGAGCAGCCCTTCTCGCGGATGTGGTACCCGGAGATCGAGATCGTGTTCCATTTCGGCACGTTCTCGCGGCAGTACTCGAAGATGTCGGTGGTCAGGCGCATCGTCGGCTCCGGCGGGAAGATGTAGTTGCCGCGCGCCATGTACTCCTTCAGCACGTCGTTCTGCACGGTGCCGCGCAGCTTCTGTGACGGGACGCCCTGCTCCTCGCCGACCAGCTCGTAGAGCAGCAGCAGG
>DASZUW010000495.1:0-9391 GCA_035547475.1 Solirubrobacterales bacterium | reverse complement strand
CTCGGGCGCGAGCCGATCGTCGTCGAAATCGACCGCGTCGGCGCCTACCTGCAGGACAAGATCGTCCTCGTCACCGGCGCCGGGGGGTCGATCGGCGCCGAGCTCTGCCGCCAGATCGCCCGCGTCGACCCGCGCCTGCTGGTGATGCTCGACCACGCCGAGGACAACCTCTTCGAGATCGAGCGGGAGATGCTCGACGAGCGCCACTTCACCAACGCCGAGTCGGTCCTCGCCGACTGCCGCGAGCCGCACCGGATGCTGGAGACGATGCAGCGCTTCAAGCCCGACGTCGTCTTCCACGCCGCCGCCTACAAGCACGTGCCGCTGATGGAGGCCAATCCGCTCGAGGCGGTGCGCAACAACGCGATCGCCACCCGGATCACCGCCGAGACCGCGGCCGCGGCGAAGGCGGAGCGCTTCGTCCTCATCTCCACCGACAAGGCGGTGAACCCGCAGACCGTGATGGGCGCCTCGAAGGCGATGGCGGAGTGGATCGTCGAGGCCGCCGCCGACCGCCACCCGGGCACCCGCTTCGCCTCGGTGCGCTTCGGCAACGTGCTCGCTTCCTCGGGCAGCGTCGTGCCGATCTTCCGCGGCCAGATCGAGCGCGGCGGCCCGGTCACCGTCACGCACCCGGAGATGACGCGGTACTTCATGACGATCCCGGAGGCGGTGCAGCTGGTGATCCGCGCCGGCGACCTCGGGGCCGGCAAAGGCGACGTCTTCGTCCTCGACATGGGGGAGCCGGTGCGGATCGTCGACCTCGCCCACAACATGATCCGGCTCGCCGGCTACGAGCCGGAAACCGACATCGCGATCGAGTTCACCCAGCCGCGCCCCGGCGAGAAGCTCCACGAGGTGCTCTTCGGCGACAACGAGGCCCCGCAGCCGACCGCCGCGAAACGAATCAACCGGGCCGTGCGGGCGGCGCCGCTCGACCCCGATTGGGTCGATTCCACCCTTGGCGCGCTGGAAGCCTTGGTTCTGGCCGGAGACGAGGCTAATTTGGCGGAACGGGTCGTAGACCTCATCGCCTCCCCAGGCGGAGATGCGACGAAGGTCGTGTTGGACGAGTAGCCTTCCGCAACTTTGCTGCACACCGTCGAAAGAATCGGCTCCTTCGCGGGCCTGGCGTCCTTCCTGGGGCTGGCTGTGTTCGCCCTGCTCCTCTTCGCCCACGGCCGCGACATCCGCCGGCTGCGCGACTGGGCGGGCTCGGCGCCCGAGCGCGAAGCCGAGCGGATGGAACAGACGCAGACGATCGCCGCCCAGCGCGCCGAAGAGCTGCGCGAACTGGAGGAAGCGCGGACGGCCGAGCACCAGGCGATCGAACAGCGGGAAATCCGCCGGCAGCGGCGCGAGGAAGGCCTCCCCGAACAGACGCGGGGGGAGCGCATCCGCGAACGATTCTCCGGCTTCGGCGAAACGCTCTCGCGGCCGGCCCTGCTGGCGGTGCTGTTCGTCGTCTTCGTCCTGGTCGCGGGCGGCGTCGCCTACGCGGTGCTGAACAGCGGTAGCGACGGAGCCAACGGCGGCGGCGGGCACCACAAGGGCGGCGGCAAGAACGCCGCCGCGGCGACGTCGGTGAAGCCCGACGAAATCGAAGTGGCGGTGCTGAACGGCACCGAAGCGACCGGGCTCGCCGCCACCTGGGGCGACAAACTCGAAGGCAAGGGCTTCGAGGTCGGCGCGATCACCAACACGACGTCGACGTTCGAAAATTCGGTCGTGATGTTCGAAAACGGCGCCGCGCCGGAAGCCAAGCAGGTCGCCAAGCAGCTGCAGATCCACAAAGTCCAGCCGATGACCGCCGAAGTCTCCGGGGTGTCGAACGGAGCGAAAGTCTCGGTGGTGGTCGGCGAGGACAATGCCCCGGCGGAAGGCTGACGCGGCCGCGATCGTCTTCGCGCTGCTGGTCCTCGCCACCGTCGCCGCCTTCGCCTACGCCCAGCGCGTCAAGCGCGACCCGCTGCTGATCGACCGCTTCACGCCGAAGTCCAAATCCTTCACGCCGCGGGGCCGCTGCCACCGGCGGGTCGAGCTGAGATTCAGGACGACGACGACCAACGACCACGGCACGGTCGAGATCATCCGGCCCGGCGGCGAGGTCGTCCGCGTGCTCGCGCGGAGGCAGTTCCTGAAGCGCTACACCTACCACGTCTACCACTGGGACGGGACGGGCGAAGCCGGGGTCGTGCAGCCGCCCGGCCGCTACCGGCTCCGGGTGCTCCTGGAAGACGAAGGGCGGAAGCTGACCCTGCCGGGTGCGATCCGCCTGCACCGCCCGCGGCGAGGCGAGTGTTGAGCGACGTCCTCTCCGGAGCCGGCCTGCTGGTCGCGGCCGTCTGCGCCGCCGCCTCGATCCTCCTGCCCGCGGGGCGCCCGCGCTCGGCGGCGATGCTGACGGCGCTGGTCCTCTTCCCGGTCCTGATCCTCGGCGACCAGTGGCACAACCACCAGATCGTCGAGCTCCGCCACCACGAGGCGCGCGCGGTCGCCGCGATCCTCGTCGGCATCGTCCTGGTCGCCGCGCTGGCCTGGGTGTTCCGCCGGTGGCCGGTGCTGATGCCGCTCTCGATCATCGGCACGCTGCCGTTTCGCATCCCGATCGAATCGGGCGGTGAATCGGCGAACCTGCTGGTGCCGCTCTACGTCGTCATCGCCGCGGGCGTGGTGGCGGCGATGTTCCTGCCGCCCCCGGCCGCGCGGCGCCGGCCGCGGTGGGTGGCGAAAACGCTGGCGATCTTCGTCGTCCTCTACGCGCTGCAGACGCTCTACTCCGAGGACTACTCCAAAGGCCTGCAGGAAGTCTGCTTCTTCCTCGTGCCCTTCACGCTCGCCTACATCCTGCTGCGGGAGCTGCCCTGGGACCGTCGCCTGCTCGTCTGGGCGCTGGTCCTGGTGACCGGCGAGGCGATCGCCTTCGTGCTGATCGGCAGCGTCGAGTACGCGAGCCGCAGCCTCTTCTGGAACCAGGCGGTGATCCGCTCGAACGAATTCCACACCTACTTCCGGGTCAACTCGATCTTCTGGGACCCGAACATCTACGGGCGTTATCTCGCGCTGGTGCTGGTGGTGGTCAGCACGGCGATGCTGTGGATCCGCGCGCGGCGCCCCTTCTGGCTGCTCTGCGGGGCGATCCTGGTGCTCTGGATCGGGCTCGCCCAGACCTTCAGCCAGTCGAGCTTCATCGCCCTGCTCGCCGGCCTCGCGGTGCTGGCGGCGCTGCGCTGGTCGTGGCGCTGGACGCTCGCGGTGGCGGTCGTCGGGATCGTCGGCGCGGCGCTCGTGGTCCTGCTCGCGGGCGGCTCGCACAAGCTGACCGCGGACCGCCTGAACGTCGACCTCTCCGGGCGCGGCAACCTGATCTCCGGCGGCGCCGAACTCTTCTCCGAACGCCCGCTCTGGGGCTATGGCTCGGGCTCCTTCCAGAAGGCCTACGAGAACCACCTCGAAACGAAGAAGAAGGCGCCGGTGACGATCTCCCACACCGAGCCGGTGACGGTCGGCGCCGAGCAGGGGCTGATCGGCCTGGCCGCCTACGTCGCCCTCGTCGTCGTCTCGCTCTGGACCATGGGGGCGGGGCTCTGGGCGCGCGGGCCCGACCGCGATCCGCCGCACGTCTTCATCGCCCGCGCCGCGATCCTCGCCGCCTTCGTCGCCCTGCTGGTGCACACGATGGCCTACGCCGGCTTCTTCCAGGACCCGATCACCTGGGTGCTGATGGCGATCGGAGCATCCCTGGCGGCCTCTCACCGGCGCATCTCGGCGTCCTCGGTCGCTCGCGTGCAGAGCACGCCACGCTCCCTGCGTCCTTGACCTGCTTGGTGAGAGACCCCCAGGACCGTTCTAGGGTGACCGCGTGTCCGGCTACCTGAGGCGCCTCGCGACGACCGGCGCCGCCTACACGGCGGCGAGCATCTGCTCGAAGCTCATCGCGGTCGCGCTGCTGCCGCTCTATACGCGCCACCTCACGACCGGGGACTACGGCGCCGCGGAGATCCTCTTCGCCGCCGTCGTCACCGCGAGCATCGTCGTGCGCCTCGGCCTGATCGAGGCGGTGCTGCGGTTCTACTACCGCGAGGACGAGGATCCGGACCGCATCGTCGGCGCCACCTTCTCCGGCCTCTTCTGGTTCTCGACCGCCGGCGCGCTGGTGCTGCTGCCCTTCGCCGGACCGCTGGCGGAAGCGTTGCTCGACCCGAAGACCCCGGCCGAACTGCACACCGGCACCGAACTGACGCGGATCGCGATCGGCGGCCTCTGGGTGGCGACGCTCTTCGAATACCTGCTCACCCTCTACCGCCTCGACGAGCGGGCGCGCGCCTACTTCATCACCACGATCACCAACGTCCTCGGGACGATCGCGCTGACCGTCGTCCTCGTGGTGGGAGTGGGGGACGGGGCGCGCGGCCTCCTGCTCGGCTCCTACCTCACCGGTGCCGCCTTCGTCGTCGCGCTGGTCTTCGAGCAGCGCCGCCGGCTGACGCTGCGCGTCGACCCGCCGCTCCTGCGCCGTCTCCTGCGCTTCGGCCTGCCGACGATGCCCGCCGAGGTCAGCCTCTATCTGCTCAACTTCGTCGACCGCCTGATCATCGTCCACTACGTCGGCCTCTCGGAGGCCGGCATCTACTCGATCGCGGTGAAGTTCGCCCAGGGGGTCAACGTCCTCGTGCGCGGCTTCCAGCTCGCCTGGCCGCCGCTCGCCTACTCGATCCGCGACGACGACGAGGCCCGCCGCGCCTACGCCCGGATCATCACCCTCTTCCTCGCCGGCTGCACCTGGCTCGTCGTCGGCCTCTGGCTCCTGGCGCGCTACCTCCTGCGCTTCTTCGCCGCGCCCAAGTTCTTCGACGCCTACGAAGTGGTCGGCCTGATCGCCGCCGCCGTGACCCTCTACGCGCTCTACATGGTCATGGTCGTGGTCCTGGGACGGACGGGCCGCACCGAGTTCAACTTCCCCGCCGCGATCGCCGCCCTCCTCTCCAACGTCGCCCTGAACCTCCTCCTCGTCCCGCCCCTCGGCATCGTCGGCGCCGGCCTCGCCCTGGTCGGCTCCTACCTCGTCGTCGTCGCCCTCATGTACTGGTTCACCGAGCGCCTCTTCCCGGTCCCCTACGAATGGGACCGCCTCGCCCGCGTCCTCTTCGTCGCCGCCGCCCTCGTCGGCCTCGGCGACCTCCTCCTGCCGACCGCGGGCTTCGTCGGCTTCCTCGCCCGCCTCGCCCTCGGCCTCCTCTACCCCGCGGCCCTCTTCGCCACGGGCTTCTTCAGCGCCGAAGAGCGCGGCTGGCTTGTCCGCCTGCGCCACCCCCGCGAATTGGCCGCCGCCTTCGCGGCCGTCCGAGGCCGGCCGGCCGCGGTCGACGGCGATCCGGGCGAGATCTACGAGGCCGAGCGAATGGACGAAGACTCGCGGTTCTAGCGATGCGTGCGGGGCCTCTGGAGGAGGCGGTCGGGCCGTCCACAGGGGTTCGTATGGCGGGCGGCTGTCCTGGGCGCCTCATGGGGGTCCTGGCAGGCTGTGACCCCCATGAGGCGCCCAGGACGCGGGGGGTGCGGGGGGAGGGGGCGGTACAGGGACGGGGGCGGGGCGGACTCACGTGGGGCGCCGTGGGACAGTGGTGCGGGTCCCGTGCGGGAGACGCCACACCTCGGACCGGGCCGGGTCGCCTCGTGACGAAGACGCCGGGAAGGCGCCGGGGACGTCACGCTTCTCTGAGCCTTCCGTCACATCCTGGGCCGCACTGGAGGGCCCCAGGAGGTGCGGGCGACCTGGGTTAACCCATGCGTTACCCAGGTCGCCCGCGCCTGCGTGCGTGTCGTGCGACACGGACCGAGGCGTGGAGATCCCGGCGTCTTCGTCACGACGTCTGATTTCGGTGACGGATCCGTGTGACGTCCGTGGGCGATGCGTCGCCCTCGCGTGACCCTGCGGCCACGGTCCCTGATGCGCTCCCCGTGGACCCGGCCTTCCATCGCCCGCCCCTGCGTCGGTCGAGAGGGCCGCGTCCCTCGCGCGTCCCTTACCCGCCCCCCGTCAATCCCCCGGGCGCCAGCTTGCAAGCGCCGGGACCCCCGCCCGTCCCTTGCCGGCCCGCCCGTCCCCCCCCGCTCCCCGGCCCGCCCTACGGAACGAGCACGATCTTGCCGAGGGTGTGGCGCTGTTCGAGTTGTTCGAAGGCCTCGTGGACTTCGTCCAGGGGGTAGGTGGCGGCGATCGGGATTTCGATCTTGTTCGCGGCGGCCAGGTCGGCAAGGTCGGCGAGGATCTCGGAGGAGGAGGCGTCGCTGGAGCCTTTGGTTCTCGCGCCGACTTCTTTGGCGCGCTCCATGGAGATGATGGTCTCGATCTTGTGTGGGGGGACGTCGAGTTGGAGGGCCAGGTCGATGTAGTCGGGGCCGAAGAGGTCGATGAAGGCGTCGACGCCGTCGGGGGTAGCCTCGATGAGGCGCTGGAGGGTGCCCTCGCCGTAGGGGATCGGGGTGACGCCCTTGGCGCGGAGCCAGTCGTGGTGGTCGGGGGAGGCGAGGCCGATCACGTTGGCGCCTTTGAGTCGGAGCAGCTGGACGGTGATGGTGCCGACGCCGCCCGCGGCGGCGGAGACGACGACCGTGTCGTCCTCGGCGATGTCGACCGCGCGCACCGCGGCGAAGGCGGTCACGCCGACCACGTAGAGCGCGCCGGCCTCGGGCCACCCGAGGCCGTCCGGCTTGCGGATCAGCTGGTCGGCCGGGACGACCGCTTCCTCGGCGTGGCTCGAGCGCTCCCAGCTCCAGCCGAGCACCTCGTCGCCGGGCGCGAAGCCCGCCACGTCGATGCCGACCTCCCGCACGATCCCGGCGAGGTCGCTGCCCTGGCCGGAGGGGAAGGTGGAGGGGAACCGCTCCTCCAAGAGGCCTTCGCGGATCGCGGCCTCGCCCGGGTTGATCCCGGCGGCCTTGACCGCGACCCGGACGTCCTCGTTGCCGAGCACTTTGAGCTCGACCTCGCGTACGGTGAGCACGTCGAGGCCGCCGTACTCGTCGAATTGGACCGCGCGGGGCACGAGCGAAGCTCTACCCGGCCGCGGTGAGCTTGAATCCGGCGCGGGCGAGGACGGCGGCTTCGTCGCGCAACCGGCGGTCGGTCATGCCCGCGACCGAGATCGTCACCGTCAGCCAACGGTTGCCGCGGACGGCCAGCAGCGAGCGCAAATTCGGGATCCAGCTCGCGCTCGAGTTGTAGGCGGACCTTTCCCCGACGCGGGGCACGGGGTGGGGGACGCCGCCCTGGTCTTCGTAGTTGAACTGGACCGTCTCCTCGATCCGGTTGTGGTACCGGCGGTTGGCGGCGAAGCCGCTGTCGAGGTAGACGTCGACCTGGACTCCGGGACCGTCGAGGCGGCAGCGCGAGAGCGGCGGCGCGGGGGTGGAGCGGTGTGACAGCATCGTGTCGAGACGTGCTTCGGCGAGCTTCTGGAGCGCGGCGCAATCCGCGGGAGAGATGTGAGCGTTCGTTGCGGCTTCCGCCGTAGGGCTTTCGCCTTTGATCCCGCGCGACTGGACCGGTTCCTGGGTGGCGTGACGGGCGGCGGCGGTCGAGCCGGCGGTCCTCGACGATCCCCCGCCACAGCCGACCACCGCCAGGCACGCCAGGAGTCCCACGCAACAACGACCCAACCGCCGCATGGCCCAGGTGTACCCGGATCGGGCGCCGCTCAGGCGGTCAGCTCGCCGGCGAAGTCGCGAAGCGCCTGGGTGTGGGCATCGACGTCGGACTCGCTGGTCGCCGGGGACATCAGGGCCATCATGTGGAACGGCGTCATCAGGATGCCGCGGTTCAGCATGTAGAGATGCAGCAGGGCGTCGAGCGGCGGGTCGAAGGCGGCCGCCGCCTCGCCGCCGTCGCGCGGCGGGGTCGGGCGGAACATGTACTCGACGCGGCAGCCGAGCCGGGTCGCCGTCCAAGGCAGGTCGAACTCGGCGATGACCTCCTCGCAGCCCGCCGCGAAGCGCTCGCCGAGGGCGATCATCTGCTCGAACGCCGCGTCGGTCAGGACCTCGGCGAGCGTCGCCCGCGCCGCCGCCAGCGAGAGCGCGTTGCCGGCCAGCGTGCCGCCGATCCCGCCGATGTCCGCCGCCTCCCAGATCGTCCTGGCGAGGACGCGCTCGGCGACCTCGTCGCTCATCCCGTAGGCGCCGATCGGCACGCCGCCGGCGATCGCCTTGCCGATCGTCAGCAGGTCGGGCTCGAGGCCCTCGGCGCCGGTGCAGCCGCCCGGACCGCGGCACAGCGTGTGGGTCTCGTCGATGATCAGGAGCGCGCCCGCGGCGCGGGTCAGCTCCCGCAGCGCCTCGTGGAAGCCGGGCTCGGCGAGGACGATCCCGACGTTGGTCAGCGCGGGCTCGGTTAGGACGCAGGCTACGTCGCCCGCGGCGAGCTCGCGCTCCAGGGCACGGGCGTCGTTGAATTGCACCACGCGCGTGGTCTCGGCGAGCGCCACCGGCGCCCCGACGTTGCCGAGCCGGGCGACCACGCGGCCGTCGCCGTCGAGCTCGGCGAAGGTCTCGTCGACCGAGCCGTGGTAACAGTGGTCGAAGACGAGGATCTTCGGCCGGCCCGTGATCTCGCGGCAGAGGCGGATCGCGAAGCGGTTGGCGTCGGTCGCGGTCAGCGTGAACTGCCAGTGGCGCAGGCCGAAGCGCCGCGTCAGCTCGGCGCCGAGCGGCCCGGCGTCCTCGCTCGGCAGCATCGTCGTGATCCCGCGCTCCATCCGGGCGGCGGCCGCGGCGACGGTCGGGGCGGGGGAGTGGCCCGCCATCGCGCCGGTGTCGCCGAGGCAGAAGTCGACGTAGGCGTTGCCGTCGACGTCGGTGAGGGAGGCGCCCGCCGCGCTGTCGAAGACGACGGGGAAGGCGCCGGGCCAACGCGTCATCCAGTTCATCGGGACGCCGGAGAGGAGCGAGTCGGCGGCGGCGTCACGGAGCTCGCCGGAGCGGCGGTGCTCGGCGGCGAAGCGCGCCAGCTCCCGGTCGGTCAGCTCGTTCACGCGTGCGTTCGTCATCCGCGCATATTTGTCGATTCTCCGCGCGCCGCGCTGCTGAAATTGGCGACGATTTTGCTCCCGATCGGCGTGGACCCGGTCTCGGTCTCGTCACAAGTCGTCCCGTCGGTGACGCGAAGGGGGTCGGCCCGCGAGGCCGGTTGTCTACTGTCTGGACATGGCCTCCGACCCCGTCCTCGCCGGCACCGTCGCCCTGGTCACCGGCGCCTCCAGCGGCATCGGCGAGGCGACCGCGAAGCGGCTGGCCGCCGAAGGCGCCGCCGTCGCCGTCGCGGCACGGCGCCGCGACCGGCTCGAGCGCCTCGTCGCGGAGATCGACGACACCGGCGGCCGCGCGCTGGCGA
>DASZUW010000494.1:0-4863 GCA_035547475.1 Solirubrobacterales bacterium | reverse complement strand
CCGTAACCGCGGCATCCTCGTCCGCTGGTCCAAGAAGGAGGAGAACCACCTGGCCCTGCTGCAGCTCGCGAGTGGACTGATCGCGTTCAAGAAGGCGCACGCGGCGAGGCTTGCGGCGGGCCTATAGGGATAGGCCCTTAGTGACACGGTCTCACCTCGGTCGCGTGACCCTCCCCCCGATCACCCGGCCCTCTCGGCCACGGCCACAGCCGACGCGGGTCGTGGCCGAGAGGGCCGCGTCCCTCGGACGTGCCTTCGCCGTCTCCTCGCCCGCCCCGCGTCCCCCGCCTCACCCCACCGCCGGGACCTGCTGGGTGATGCAGTGGATGTTGCCGCCGCCGAGGAGGATCTCGCGGGCGGGGACGCCGATCGGGGCGCGGTCGGGGAAGGCGGCGGCGAGGACGGCGGCCGCCTCGTCGTCGCGGGCGGGGTCGAGGAGGGGGTAGATGACGTGGGAGTTGGCGATGTAGAAGTTGACGTAGCTGGCGGCGAGGCGGTCGCCGGCGCGGCGGGGTTGGGTGCCGGGGGCGGCTTTGACGCCGGACGCCTCCGCGGCGGTGGCGGTGAGGGGGCCGGGGGCAGGGAGCTTGATCACCTCGAGGGGGCGGTTGCGGGCGTCGGTCGCCGCTTCGAGGCGTTCGAGCGCGTCGCGGGAGATCGCGTGCTGGGGGTCGGTCGCGTCGTCGACCCAGGTGAGGAGGACGACGCCGGGGCGGGCGAAGCAGGCGAGGTTGTCGACGTGGCCGTCGGTCTCGTCCGCGAAGACGCCCTGGCCGAGCCAGATCACCTTCTCGGTGCCGAGGTAGGCGTGGAGGGCCGCCTCGATCGCGGAGCGGTCGAGCCCGGGGTTGCGGTTGGGGTTCAGCAGGCACTGTTCGGTGGTGAGGACCGTGCCCTCGCCGTCGACGTGGATCGAGCCGCCCTCCAGCACCAGCGGCGCCGCGTAGCGGTCGTCGCCTTCGACCTCGAGCACCTTGGCGGCCACCCGTTCGTCGCGGTCCCAGGGGCAGTAGAGCCCGCCGTCGAGGCCGCCCCAGGCGTTGAAGCGCCAGTCGACGCCGCGCCGCGCGCCGGCCCCGTCGACGACGAAGGTGGGGCCGGTGTCGCGCAGCCAGGCGTCGTCGGTGGAGACCGCGACCACCCGCACGGAGTCGGGAAGCGCGGCGCGGGCGCGCTCGAACTGGCCGTCGGAGACCGCCATCGTCACCGGCTCCGACGCGGCGATCGCGCTCGCCACCGCGGCGAAGGCCGTCTGGGCCGGCGCGGCGCCGTCCCTCCAGTTGTCGGGGCGCTCCGGCCAGGCCATCCAGCAGCCTGAGTGGGGCTCCCACTCGGCGGGCATGCGGAAGCCGTCGGCGGCGGGCGTGGAATCGAGCGCTCGTGCCATGCCCGAGGATTGTCGCCCACGCGGCCGACCGCTTACAGTCGAGGAGATGACCGGTCCGAAGCTGATCGAGAAGATCGGGGTGGAGGAGTCGCTCGCGCGGACGCGGCCGCCGGGGCGGGCGCCGTTCCGGATCGCCGCCGTGCAGGAGCGCTGGCACGCCGATCCCGACGAGCACCGCGAGGCGCTCGCGGCCGGCATCCGCCTGGCGGCGGCGCGGGGGGCGCGCCTCGTCGCCCTGCAGGAGCTGACTCTCTCGCCCTACTTCGCGGTCGACCCCGGCGGGCCGGCGGGGGTCGGCGTCGAGCCGGAGGAACTCCCGGGCGGCCCGACCTACCAGTTCGCCGCCTCGATGGCGGCCGAGACCGGCATCCACGTGCACGCCTCGCTCTATGAGCGGGCGCCCGACGAGGACGGGCTCGGCTTCAACACGGCGATCGTCGTCGCCCCCGACGGCACGCTCGTCGGTCGCACCCGCAAGCTCCACATCCCGGTCACGGCCGGCTCCCACGAGGACAAGTACTTCCGGCCCGGCCCGGTGACCGACGGCGACGCGTTCCCGCTGGTCGCGCTCGGCGAGGCGCGGTTCGGCCTGCCGACCTGCTGGGACCAATGGTTCCCGGAGCTCGCCCGCGCCTACAGCCTGGCCGGCGCCGAGGTCCTGATCTACCCGACCGCGATCGGCTCCGAGCCCGACCACCCCGACTTCGACACCCAGCCGCTCTGGGAGCGGGTGATCGTCGCCAACGGGATCGCCAACGGCACCTTCATGGTCGCGGTGAACCGCTTCGGCGTCGAGCCGCCGCTGACCTTCTACGGCTCCTCGTTCATCTCCGACCCCTACGGGCGGGTGCTGGCGCAGGCGCCGCGCGACGAGGCGGCGGTCCTGGTCGCCGACCTCGACCTCGACCAGCGCGGCGACGGGCTGGAGCTCTTCCCGTTCTTGACCACGCGCCGGCCCGACGCCTACGGGAGCCTGGTCGAGGGGAGGCCGGTGGAGCGATGACCGACCTGGAGCCGGGCGAGGCGCGCGCCCGGACCGCGATGATCTGCCCGAAATGCGGTGCCGAGATGCGCGAGCGCGCGCGCAACGGGGTGATCATCGAGCAGTGCCGCGGGTGTCACGGGATCTTCCTCGACCGCGGCGAGTTCGAGCAGTTGCTGAGTCGTGAAACGTCCTTCCTCGGCGGCGACGAGACGCTCTCGGGCCGAGGTGCCGAGGGCGGCGGGCGCGCCTCGCGGTGGCGGCGTTGGCGGCGCTGATCGAGTTCCCGGCCGACGACCCGGAGCGCGCCCGGCGCTTCTGGGGCGGGCTCCTGGAAGTCGACCTCGCCGCCCGCGGCGCGGGGGAGGGCGCGGGCTGGGTCGCGGACGCGGGCGGCGTCCGGGTCGGCGTGCACGAGCGCGGCCGCGGCCCCGGCGACACCGCCTCGCTGCCCTACTTCCCCGTCGCCGACATGACGAGCGCGCTGCGCAAGGTCGAGGACCTCGGCGGCGAGCTCGTCCACCCGGGCGAGCGCTGGTCGATCTGCCGCGACTCCGAGGGCACGCCGTTTGCCCTCGAGCAGCGCTAGGCCTGGGCCGCCGCCCCGCGCCGGGGCGGCGCCGGGCCGGGTGGCCTTAGCGGCGGCCGGCGCCGGCGAGCGGTTCGATCCGGAAGGCGGAGCGCACCGGGCTCGCCGGCTTGTAGAAGGTGGCCGTCTGGTTGCTGAGCTTCCAGGGCGCGGGGAGGTTCGGGCTGGCGCCGAGGAAACGCTGGAAGAGGACGACCGCCTGTTCGCAGTTGATCGTCGAGCCGGCCGGCAGGTAGATCAGGAACCGGCCTTTGGTGAAGCGCAGCGGCCGGATCACGGTGGTGTGGTTGACCGTGAACGGGTTGCGACAGAGCGTGCCGAGGTCCGGGCTCGTCGTTTCTTCGCGTTCGATTTCGCCGCCCGTCTGCCTCTTCGTCAGCGCCACCGAGAAGCCGGCCTGGCCGCCGCGCCCGAAGGACGCCTTGCCGGAGCCTTCCGCGACGACCTTCCACGGTGCCGGCAGGTTGCCGTCGAAGTCCTCGAGGAAGCGGGCGAAGAGCTCGCCGCCGGTCTTGCAGTCGAGGCCGGAGTCTTCGAGCTTGATCGCGTAGGTGCCCGCCGGAAAGACGGCGGCGCCGATCCGGTCGTCGTGGAGGACGCGGAAGCCCGGGCAGGTCTTGGCGGCGGGCGCCGCGGCGGCCGCCGACTGCGCGGCGAAGGCGGCCGCGAGGGCCGCGATCAGCGCGGCCAGCAGCAGCTTGCCCGTGGCGCGGGCGCGTGCCGTGGCGCCGGCGCCGCGTCTGCGCCGCGGTTCGACTCGGGAAATCGTCTGGGATCCGGGGTGCGCCCGCATAGGGCGCGCAAACTATCAGCCTCGCGCGTCCCTACCATGCATCGGTCCGATGCCCGAACCGATCACGCGCGGCGAGCGCTACATGCCAGGGCTGGACGGCCTGCGCGCGATCGCCGTCCTGGCCGTCATCTTCTTCCACCTCGGCTTCGGCTGGGCGCCCGGCGGGCTGCTCGGCGTCGGCATCTTCTTCACGCTCTCCGGTTACCTGATCACCGACATCCTGCTCGGCCAATACATGCGCCGGGGCGCGATCCACCTCGGTCGCTTCTGGCTCGGCCGCGCCCGGCGCCTCCTGCCGGCGCTCTTCCTGATGCTGCTGATCGTCGTCGCCTGGGTGACGATCTTCGGCCCCGCCCAGCCCGACCAGTTCCGCAAGGCGGTCGTCTCGGCGATCTTCTACGTGAACAACTGGCAACAGATCGCGGCCAACGTGTCGTACTTCGCGCGCTTCGCGCCCGAACAGCCGCTGAACCATCTCTGGTCGCTGTCGGTCGAGGAGCAGTTCTACATCTTCTGGCCGTTCATCCTGTTGGTCGGGCTGAAGCTGGTGCGCGAGCGGAGCGGGGACGAAGTCCTGCGCCCGCGCCTCGCCCTCTGGACGCTGGCGCTGGCGATCGCCTCCTCGATCCTGATGGCGGTCCTCTACCACCCGAGCCTCGACCCCTCGCGCGTCTACTACGGCACCGACACGCGCGCCGCCGGCCTGCTCTTCGGGGCGGCGCTGGCGATGGTCTGGCCGAGCCGGCGCCTCAGCCCCCGCATCACCCGCCAGGCGCGCAAGAACCTCGACCTGCTCGGCTGCCTCGGGCTGCTGATCATCGCGATCATGATCTGGCGGACCGGCGAGTTCTCCCAGTTCCTCTACCGCGGCGGCTTCGTCGTCCTCTCGCTGGCGACGGTGATGGTGCTGATGCCGCTCGCTCACCCGGCCTGCCGGCTCGGCAACGTGCTCGGCTGCAAACCGCTGCGCTGGATCGGCGTCCGCTCCTACGGCATCTACCTCTGGCAGACGCCGATCATCGTCCTCACCTCGCCCCAAGGCCAGCACGGTCAGGACCTGCTGCGCGACGTCCTCCAGGTGGCGGCGATCCTCGTCGTCAGCGCGCTCTCCT
>DASZUW010000493.1:0-13075 GCA_035547475.1 Solirubrobacterales bacterium | reverse complement strand
GGCGATCGGCGCGTCCACGGTCAGGCCGAGAAAGCCCGAGTCGGTGCGGACCTCGCCGCGCTCCTTGCCGACGAACTCGACCTCCCAGCCGGGGACGGAGCGGAGCACCTCGTAGGGGCCGACCGCGTCGAGCGCGGTGAGGCCGTCGAAGATCAGGATCGCCACCATGGTCGTCGTCGCGTTCAGGGTGGTGATGGTGGCGCCGCCGGCGTCCCGGTGCCAGTGGCAGGAAAGACAATGTCCGCTAGATTCCTGCCATGCCGCGCACCGGCGCTCCGAGGATCCGCCAGGGCGGCCACCGGGTGGTCGCGCTCTGCCTGCCCGGCACCGTCGCCTTCGACCTGACCGCCCCGGCGCAGGCCTTCCAGCTCGCCCACGGCCCCGACTTCGCGCCGCACTACGCCTTCTCGACCTGCTCGGTCGACGGCGCGCCGGTCACCACGACGCACGGCTTCGAGCTCGGCGTGGAGGCCGGCCTCGGCGCCCTGCGCCGCGCCGACACCGTCGTCGTCCCCGGCTACGGGGCGATCCACGAGCCGCCGCCCGCGGCGGCGACCGCGGCCCTGCGCGCGGCGGCGCGGCGCGGCGCGCGGCTGATGTCGGTCTGCACGGGCGCCGTCGCGCTCGCCACGGCGGGGGTGCTCGACGGGCGCCGCGCGACCACCCACTGGGCCTGGGCGGCCGACCTCGCTTCGCGCTTCCCCACGGTCGTGGTCGAACCCGACGTCCTCTTCGTCGACGAAGGCGACGTGCTCACCTCGGCGGGCCTCAGCGCCGGCATCGACCTCAGCCTGCACGTCGTCCGCCGCGACCACGGCGCCGCCTGCGCCGACCGCGTCGCCCGCCAGATGGTCGCCGCCCCGCACCGCGACGGCGGCCAGGCCCAATTCTTCCGCGCGCCCGAGGACGACGCGCCCGCCGCGCCCGCCGCCGGCTCCCTGGAGCCGACCCGCGCCTGGGCGCGCGAGCGGCTGGCCGAGCCGCTCACGGTCGCGGCGATGGCCCGCCACGCCAACGTCAGCCCGCGCACCTTCGCCCGCCGCTTCCGCGAGGAGACCGGGACGACGCCGCTCCAGTGGCTCATCGCCCGGCGCGTGCTGGAGGCGCGGCGCCTCCTCGAGGAGTCCGACCTGCCGGTCGAGGAGGTCGCCGCCGCCGCCGGATTCGGCAACGCGGCCTCGCTCCGCGACCACTTCCGCCGCGCCACCGCGACGACGCCGACCGCCTATCGCCGCACCTTCCGCGCGGCGGCGTCCGCATCCTGACGAACCTCCGCTACTCTGTCGGCTCGTTTGAGGCGCCTGCTCACCGCGATCATCCTCCTGCTCGCCCTCGCCACGGGCGCCACGCTCCTCTCGGAGGGGTCGACGCCGCGCGCCGCGGCGGCGACGGCGCGGGTGCCGCGGGCGCCGCAGGGCTTCTTCGGGATCGTGCCGCAGAACGCGCTGAACCAGCGCGAAGTCGAATACATGAAGGCGGGCGGGATCGAAGCGATCCGCACGCCACTGCTCTGGTCCGGCGTCCAGCCGACCAAGAAGGGCCCGTATAACTGGTCCGGCTTCGACCCCGTCGTCGAAGCCGCGGCGCTGCAGGGCCTCTCCGTCCTGCCCTTCGTCGTCGCCACGCCGAGCTGGGTGGCGAAGAAGTACACGACGCTGCCGGTCGCCAACGCCGCCCAGCGCAAGGCCTACGTGGCCTTCCTGACGGCGGCGGTCAAACGCTACGGCCCGGGCGGCGAATTCTGGGTCGAACACTCGCCCAAAAAAGTTCACGAAGAACAGGTCAAAGAGGCGCAGGGCCCGGTCTACGAACTCGAAGGTGCGCACAAGACCGTGATCAAGAAGCCGATGCCGATCAAGACCTGGCAGGTCTGGAACGAGGCCAACTTCTTCTACTTCGCCTATCCGGTCGACCCGATCGCCTACGCGAAGCTGCTGAAACTCTCGGCGCCGGCCATCAAACGCGCCGAGCCGGGGGCGAAGGTCATCCTCACCGGCCTCTTCGGGCGCCCGACGGCGGGGCGCAAACGCGGCATGCCGGCCGCCGAATTCCTCGCCAAGCTCTACTCGGTGCCGGGGATCAAGCGCTACTTCGACGGCGTCGCGCTGCACCCCTACGCGATCGACGCCTCCCAGCTCGAAGAAATCGTCGAAGAACTGCACGACGTGACGGTCGAAAACCACGACCGCGTGCCGCTCTACATCACCGAGATGGGCTGGGGCTCCCAGAACGACTTCCACATCGACGCCTTCGAGCACGGCGTGCGCGGCCAGGCCGAAGAACTGCGCAAGGCCTACACGTATCTGCTGACGAACCGCAACAAACTCGACCTCAAACAGGTCTACTGGTTCTCCTGGAAAGACCAGCCGGAATCGTGCGCCTTCTGCGACTCGGTCGGCCTCTTCCACTACGGGCCGAAGTTCCGCCCCAAGCCCGCCTGGCGCGCCTTCGTGCGGATCACCGGCGGCAAGCCGCGGCCGTAGGGCCGCTCACCGGCCGGGCGGCCAGGTCCTCACCGTGAGGCGGGGCTCGCCGACGCCCGCGGCGCCGGTGTCGATCGCGACCGCGGCGGCGTACCCCGCGTCGACCTCGAGCTGCCAGGCGACGACGTCCGGGCCGGGATCGGCCCCGAAGAGCCCCGCCCCGCCGCACTTGACGCGCGCCTCGTGGCGGGTCCAGGCGGCGTAGAAGACGCGCTCCCGCTCCGCCTCGGACGCCGCCGCCACGCCGGCCGCGTCGGCGGCAGGCAGCCAACGGCCCGCCAGTCGCACGAGATCCCGCCGCGGCCGCACCCGCTCCACGTCGACGCCGACCTCGACCCCGCCCGGCGCGATCGCCACCAGCGCCAGCCCGCCGGAGTGGGAGAGGTTGAAGGAGAGCCGCTCCGGCGCCCTGGCGAGGCGCGGCTTGCCGTCGCCCGGCGCGCTCAGCTCGACCGCCGCGCCCCCGTGGCCTTCGCCGAGGTAGTCCGCCAGGATCGCGCCCAGCGCCCGGCGCGCCGCCCCGCGCGGGTCGTCCCCGGCCGGCTCGACCCGCCAGATGTGCAGCTCGCCCGCCGCCGGTGGTTTGCGCCCGCCGCTCATCGCCATGGAACCCTCAGGTCGCATCAAGTATCCAACGGCCGTGAATAAGATGGGAAACGATGGAGTCATCCACGGTGGCAGGGCCCGCCTGGCTGGTCCTGCCGACCTACAACGAGGCGGCGAACATCGCCGCCATCGTCGAGGCGGCGCGCGCCAACCTGCCTGACGACGCGCGGGTCCTGATCGTCGACGACAACTCGCCGGACGGCACCGGCGGGATCGCCGACGGCCTGGCGGCGACCGACCCTGCGGTCGAGGTCCTCCACCGCGCCGGCAAGGAAGGCCTCGGCCCCGCCTACATCGCGGGTTTCCACCGCGCCATCGCGGGCGGCGCCGGGTTCGTCCTGCAGATGGACTCCGACTTCTCCCACGACCCCGCCGACCTGCCCCGCCTGCTGGCGGCGGCCCGCGACGGGGCCGACCTGGCGATCGGCTCCCGCTACGTCCCCGGCGGCGGCGTCACCGACTGGAGCCTCCTGCGCCGGGCGATCAGCCGCGGCGGCAGCCTCTACGCGAGCCTCGTCCTCGGCGTCCGCCAGCGCGACCTCACCGGCGGCTTCAAGTGCTTCCGCCGCCGCGTGCTGGAGACGATCGACCTCGACGCGGTCGCCGCCAAGGGCTACGTCTTCCAGGTCGAGATGACCTACCGGACGCTGCAGGCCGGCTTCACCGTGCGCGAGGTGCCGATCGTCTTCCGCGACCGCCAGGTGGGCGAGTCGAAGATGTCGGCGGCGATCGCCGCCGAGGCGACCTGGCAGGTGCCGCTCTTGCGGCGGCGCCTGCGCGACGACCACCCGCGGACGTCCGGCCGGCCGCGGGCATGAACGCGATCGACATCGACGCGCTCGCCGCGCGCGCGGCGCGCTTTGGCGGCGACCGCCGCGTCCGCCTCCTCGTCGGCGTCCTCGCCTTCGCCCTCGTCACCGCGATCACCGCCCTGATCGCGCACCCGAAGATGTTCACCGGCTTCCACGAATACGACGACGAGGGCTACATGCTCACGGCGCTGAAGTCGTTCGTGAACCACGGCCACCTCTACGACCAAGTGTTCACCCAGTACGGGCCCTTCTACTACGAGCTCTGGGGCGGGGTCTTCTCGATCTTCGGCATCCCGGTCACCCACGACGCGGGGCGCAACGCGGTGATGGTCGTCTGGGTTTTGTCGAGCCTCGTCTTCGGCCTCGGCATCCTGAAGATCACGCGCAGCATCGTGCTCGGGCTCGGCACCCAGATCCTCACCTTCGCCGCGCTCGAAGTGCTGACCAACGAGCCGATGCACCCGGTCAGCCTGATCGCGCTGCTGCTGGCGACGATCGTCGCGATCTCCGCCTTCGTCGGCGAGCGCGAGTCGCCCTACGCGATGGCCCTGCTCGGCGCCGCGGTGGCGGCGCTGGTGCTGACCAAGATCAACGTCGGCGCGTTCGCCGCGGTCTCGGTCGCGCTCGCCTGCGCGGTCAGCTACGAGGCGCTGTGGCGGCGGCGCTGGCCGCGCATCGTGGTCGAGCTCGTCTTCCTCGCGATCCCCATCCTGCTGATGCTGAGCAAGTTCGGCGAAGGGTGGGCGCGGCACTACGCGGTGCACGTGTTCGCGGCGGCGCTGGCGGTGGTGATCGCCCTGCGCGCGAACGAGCCGGCGCGGCGCCGGGTCGGGGAGCTGCGCTGGCTGATCGGCGGCTTCGTCGTCCTCGCCGTCGTCTCCTGCGTCGTGATCCTCGCCACCGGCACCAGCGTGCACGGGCTGATCGACGGGGTGATCCGCCAGCCGCTGCGCCAGTCGGACGCGTTCACGATCCCGCTGAACCTCTCGCGCCGCCTCTACGCGATGGACGCGATCGGCGTCGGCGCGGCGCTCGCCTACTGGTACGCGGCGCGGCGCCGCGGCGCCGCCGAGCCGACCCCGGGCTGGCTCGCCGCCTGGTCGCTCTTCGCGATCGTCGTCGGCTTCACGATGGCCTTCTCGGTGACCGGCCAGCTGCTGCCCTTCGACAGCAACGACACCTCCGGGTACCAGTTCACGCTGCTGCCGTTCGTCTGGGTCGCGCTCCTGGTGACGGCGCCCGGCGCGCCGCCGCGGGCGTCCTTCGGGCGCCTGGTGCTGCCGCTGCTGGCGGTGCTGCAGGCGCTCCACGCGTTCCCGGTGGCGGGCAGCCAGACGCTGCTCGCGGTCGTCGTGATGATCCCGGTCGGGGCGCTCTGCGTCGCCAACGGGATGCTCGGGCTGCGCCGCCTCGTCGCCGCCCCCGACCGCCTGGCGCTCGGCGGCCTCGCCGTCCTTTTGGTCGTCGTCTTCGGCTGGTTCACGGTCAACGTCTACCTGCGCGAACCGCTGCAGGCGGCGCGCGGGACCTACCACTCGAGCGCGCCGAACGCGCTGAACTTGCCCGGGTCCCACGACATCCACCTCGGCAGCCCCGAAGAAGCCGAACGCTACGAGGAGATCGCGGACACGATGCGGCGCGAATGCCGGGCGACGCAGATGGAGCCGGGGATGGACAGCTTCTACCTCTGGGCCGACCAGGAACCGCCGTCGCTGACCGCGACCGGCTGGGAGACGCTGTTCGACGACGAAGCCCAGGAACAGGTGATCGAAGACATCGCGCCGATCGAAGGCCTCTGCCTGCTGCGCAACAACGAACGTGCGGCGGGTTGGGGGCTCGGTGAAGGTCCCCTGGTCAAATACCTCGAACATGGCTTTACCTTGATCGGCAAGTGGGGCGAATACGAACTGCTGCGGCGCGAAGGGCCCGCCCAGCCCGCGTCGTGACCACCTGGGTCGTCACCCCGGTCTACTGGGACACCGCGTCCTTCCGGGTCCTGCGCGAGCGCCTGCTGGAGGTGCTGGCGGCGGAGCCCTCGAGCCGCGGGCCGCTGCGCTTCGTCGTCATCGACGACACCGCCGGGCAGGACCCCGAGGTGCCGGGCCTCGAGGACCTCGACGACGTCATCGTCCTGCAGCCGCCCTTCAACCTCGGCCACCAGCGCGGCCTGGTCTACGCCCTGCGCAAGATGCTGCCGCGCTTCGCCGACGACGACGCGGTGGTGACCATGGACGCCGACGGCGAGGATCGGCCGGAGGACCTGCCGCGCCTCCTCGCCGCCCTCGACGAGGGCGAGGCGCCGCAGCGCCACGTCGTCCTCGCCCTGCGCACCAAACGCCACGAGCCGCCCGCCTTCAAGATCCTCTACCGCGGCTTCAAACTCCTCTTCCGCGCCCTCACCGGCGCCACCGTGCGCACCGGCAACTACGCCGTCATGCCCGGCGGCCTCGCCAAGCGCGCCCTCCTCCACCCGACCTTCGACCTCGCCTACTCCTCCGCCATCCTCGCCCTCGACATGCCCGTCGCCTACGTCCCCTGCGAACGCGGCCGCCGCTACGAGGGCGAGTCCAAGATGACCTACGGCAAGCTCGCCATGCACGGCCTCCGCATGCTCATGCCCTTCACCGACCGCATCGCGATCCGCGCCCTCGCCGCCTTCGTCCTCTTCGGCCTCCTCGGCATCGTCCTCGCCGCCGTCGTCGTCTTCCTCAAGTACTTCACCGACTCCTCGATCCCCGGCTGGACCAGCTACGTCGCCCTCGGCGCCCTGATCGTCTCCCTCGTCGCCCTGGGCAATTTCGTCAGCCTCTTCGTCCTCTTCTCCCAGACCCGCGCGGTCTCCCTCGCCTCGATCGAGGAGCTGACCGAGGACGTCGACTTCGGCGACGAGGTCGAGCGGAGGGAGAGCGCCTGATGGTCAAGGAAACGGGCGAGCTGCTCGCGGGCTTCGTCGCCCACGGCATCCTGGTCGGCCTGCCCGGCGTCGCCGCGGTGCTGCTGACGATGCGGCGCGGGCTGAAGTCCGTGCCGCTGCTCATCGGGGTGGGGCTGCTCGCGTCTGGCGCCTTCTCCTACGTCGCCTTCTGGGCCTACTACGGCAGCGAGACGATCGGGACCACCTACGACTTCCTGCTCTTCGGCGCCTCGCTCTTGGCGATCGGCTTCTGCTGGAGAGAGGGGAACCTCGACCGCGAGGTGCTGCGGGCGCTGCGCACGCCGCTCCTCCTTTGGATCTTCGGCAGCGCCTTCGTCCTCTTCTTCGGGTTCCTGCACGGCGGCGACTCGAACTCGATCACCACGGCCGCATACCGCTTCTCCGGCGAGCTCCCCTCCGACAACGACATTCCCCGCTACTTCACCGAATGGTTCGCGACCCACGGCCACCAACATCCGCCGGAATACCCCGGCGGATGGCTCTTCAGCGACCGGCCGCCGCTACAGGTCGGCTACACGCTTGCGCAACGCGGCTTCTTCAACACCGCCCAAGGCCTCCACTACCAGATCGTCTGCGTGCTGGAGAACGCGCTCTGGATACCCGCGATGTGGGCGGTGCTGGTCGCGGTGCCGCTGCGAGCGCTGACCCGGAACCTCGCGATGCTGGTGGCGATGATCTCCGACATCTCCCTGGTTCACGGCTTCTTCGTCTGGCCGAAGCTGATCGCCGCCGCCTTCCTCCTGGCCGCGCTGGCGATCATCCTCTCGCCGGATTGGAGGCGCGACCGTGGCAACCCTTGGGTGGCCGCGATGATCGGCATCCTGCTCGCGCTCTCGATGCTCTCGCATGGCTCGAGCGTCTTCGGTGTCATCCCCCTGGTCATCTTCGCCGCCTTCCGCGGGGTCCCGAACTGGCGCTGGCTGGCCGCCGCCCTCGCCGCCCTGCTCGTCTTCTACGTGCCCTGGAGCGCTTACCAGAAATACGCCGATCCGCCCGGCAACCGCCTCCTCAAGTACCAGCTGGGAGGTGAGACCGAAGTCAACTCCGAAGGCACGCTGGAAGCGATCGAGAACGGCTACTCGCGCGTCGGGGTCAGCGGGGCGATCGACCTGAAGGAGGAAAACTTCGAGGAAATGGTCGGCTGGCCGCGGACCAAGAACGAATGGAACGCGGCGATCGACGCGCTGGACGAAGGCAAGCCTGGCATCGCCGTCTCGAAGGTGCGCTGGGACCGCTTCTTCTCCCTCTTCCCCTTCCTCGGGATCCTCCTGCTGGGGCCGATCGGGATGATCGTCGCCTGGCTCGTGAAGAAGAAACGCGACCCCGACGGCTGGCGCGAGCAGGACGAGATGCGCTTCTCGCTGCTCTGCTTCGCCTTCTTCGCTCTCGCGTGCATCTCCTGGGGCCTGCTGCTCTTCGGGACCCCGGAGGCGCGGACGACGATCCACGTCGGCAGCCTCGCCGTGCCGCTGCTCGGCGCCGTCGGTTGCGTGGTCGGCCTGCGCTCGGTCTACCCGCGCCTCGGCGCGGCCCTGGCGATCGTCAACGTCATCTTCGTACTCGCGCTCTACGCGCCGTCGTTTGAACCCGCCGTGCCGAACACGAGCTACTCGGTGCTGAACGGGCTGATCACCGTACTCGCCCTCGCCGGGATCGCCTGGGTGCTTTTCCGTGGGCCGGTCCTCCCGCAACGGATCTCTGCGGCGCTTCCATGGCGTGACTCGGTGGCGCCGACGCTGAGGCGAGGATGAGCGCGCTCCGTTACCGCGAGATCGTCGGCAGGCTCCGGCGGCAGATTGACGAGGAGCTCTTTCCGCCCGCGGCCGAGTCGGGGCTGCGCTTGTCGAAGGGTGAAGGCGCACTCGTCATCGGTGCCTTCTTGCTGATCGCCACCGCGCTCTCGATCCTGCGTCTCGGCACCGACGGCTACCGCACCGTCTGGGCTGAGGACTCGACCGTCTTCCTTCAGGCGGCATTCAACAACGGCTACTGGCACGCGGTGATCGAACCGTATGCGGGCTACCTGAACATGGGGCCGCGGCTGATCGGCGGATTGGGAGAGGTCTTCCCGCTGCAGGACGCTGCCGCGATCATCGCCGGTGTCTCGGCCTTCTTCGCCGCGCTGAGCGGGCTGGCCGTCTGGTTCGGCAGCGCCGGGCACGTGCGCAACATCTGGCTGCGTGCCGGGCTGACCATCGGCACCGCACTGGCTGCGACGGCGGGCCTGGAGACGCTCGACTCCGCCGCCTACGTTCCCTGGTTCACGCTGATCGGCACCTTCTGGCTGCTCTTCCTGCGGCCGAAGACCTGGTGGGGCGCCGTCCTCGCGGGTGCCTTTGTCTTGTTCACCGGCTTGAGCACGCCGGGTGTCTGGTTCTTCACCCCGGTCGCGGCGCTGCGGATCTTCTCGCTCCGGTTCCCGCGCGACCGCAGAGTCGCCCTTGTCACTGGCGCCTGGCTGCTCGGTGGCCTGATCCAGATCCCGGTCTTGCTCGCCCAGGAACAGGGGGAATCGATGTGGTCGCGGCATATCTGGACGGCACTGGTCCAGCGCGTGATCAGCGGTGGCATCTTCGGCGAAAAGATCGCCGGCGGGCTATGGGATCAGTTCGGCTGGAAGTTCCTGGTCCTGCTCTGCCTCGTCCTCGCGATCGGGCTCGTGCGCGGCCTGCGTCGCTCGCCGATTAGTACCCGCTGGTTCGTGCCGCTCGCAATCGCGATCTCGTTCGCGATGTTCATCTTCTCCGTCTACCAGCGCTCGGTCGGCCTGAACATCTTTTGGTCTCCGGGCACCTCGGGCAGCACCGCGAGCCGTTACGTCCTCGTCCCTGCCTCACTTTTCCTCGCTGCCTTTGTGGTGCTCCTCGACGGCGTCATCCGTGACCGTGTGGGCCGTGGTCTGCGGTCAAGCTGGCCGGCGGTCGCCGGCACCCTTCTGATCCTGATCGGGGTCGGCGTTGCCTTCAACCAGACCGATCCGATCCGATCGAAGCCCTACTGGAGCGAAGCGCTTCGGGCGGCCGCCGACAAGTGCATCACCAACGAAGAAGAAGCGGCAGGCATCGCCGCCGCGCCGGTGCCGTTCGGCATCGTCATCACCTGCCCGCAGGTGGACCAATTTGCCTCGCCCTCGGTCCGGGACACCAACCGCTAGCGTTCCCCCCTCGCATGACACGCGTCCTGATCACCGGCGGGGCCGGATTCGTCGGCTCCAACCTGGCTGTGTCCCTGGCTTCCCGGCACCCGGACTGGGAGGTGGTCGCACTGGACAACCTCTACCGGCGTGGCTCGGCGCTGAACCTTCCGCGGTTGAAAGAGGCCGGGGTCGAGTTCGTCGAAGGGGACGTGCGGGAGCCGGGCGACCTGGCGAAGGTCACCGACGTGGGCGCGATCGTCGAGTGCTCGGCCGAGCCCTCGGTGATGAGCGGGGTCGACGGCGACACCGGCTACCTCGTCCACACCAACCTCACCGGCGCCTACAACTGCCTGGAGCTCGCGCGTCGCGACGAGGCCTTCTTCGTGTTCCTCTCGACCAGCCGCGTCTATCCGGTGGAGCCGCAGGTCGGGCTGCGATTGGAGGAGGCCGAGACGCGCTTCGAGCTCGCCGCGGAGCAGGACGTACGCGGGGTCTCCCCTGCGGGGATCTCGGAGGACTTTCCGCTCGAGGGAGCAAGGACGCTTTACGGTGCGACGAAGCTGGCCGCCGAGCTCTTGGTCGAGGAGTACCGCGCCTCCCTCGGCGTCCCCGCGGTGATCGACCGCTTCGGGGTGATCGCCGGGCCGTGGCAGATGGGCAAGGTCGACCAGGGCGTGTTCACCCACTGGATGCTCGCCCACCACTTCCGCAACCCGCTCTCCTACATCGGGTTCGGGGGGCATGGCAAGCAGGTGCGGGACCTCCTCCACGTCGAGGACCTCGTCGACCTGGTCGAGCGCCAGCTGCTCGACCCGGCGAAGTGGGACGGACACACCGTGAACGCGGGCGGCGGCCGGGAGATCAGCCTCTCGCTGCTGGAGACGACGGCGATCTGTCAGAGGCTGACGGGAAACGAGGTGCCGATCACGCCGGTCGCCGAGACCAGGCAGGGCGACGTGCCCATATATCTCTCCGACTGCGCGAGGTTGTTCGAGCTCGACGAGTGGCGCCCGCGGCGAAGCGCCGAGCAGGTGCTCGCCGACATCCACGAGTGGATCGCCGCCGACGAGGAGCGGATCGCCGACGCGCTGGAAATCAAAGCCCCCGCGGGCTGAAGCGGCGCGGCGAGCCCGGACCGCGAAGTAGAATCGCCCTGTGGAGGGCAGGCCGAAACTCAGCGGGAATTGGACGCCCGATGGCAAGGCGGACGTCGCCGCGGCCAGGCGGGACTTCGAAAGGACCACGCCGGGCCAGCGCGTCGAACAGGCGATCGTCCTCAGCGGCGAGTTGAGCAGGCTTGCCAGGCGCGGACGTGAACGGACCGAGTCCGAACGAGCGTGAACGAGCTGTTGCCGCTTGACGGCGAGGCCCTTGAAAAGCTGGTGAGGCTCGCGGCGAATAGATCGACCGCGAAGCCCCGGCGAGGGATCGCGCCTATATCGTTACGACCGCGCAACGCAGGTCGCGTTCGACGAGGACTCGACCGCCGAAACCGATGCCCCCATGGGGGAAGGAGTAGAGAGTGCCCGTAGCGATCATCACCGGGGCGGGGGGCCTGATCGGCTCGGAGGCCGTCGACCACTTCATCGGCCAGGGCTTCGACGTGGTCGGGATCGAGAACGACATGCGCGCCCGCTTCTTCGGGCCGGAATCGTCGACGTCCCACGTCACCCAGCGGCTCGTCGACGAGCACGAGAGCTTCAAGTGGGAGAACGTCGACATCCGCGACGCGGCCGAGATCATGCGGATCTTCCGCGAGCACGCCGGCTCGATCGAGCTGGTCATCCACACGGCCGCGCAGCCCTCGCACGACTGGGCGGCGAGCGAGCCGCAGACCGACTTCGGCGTCAACGCCAACGGGACCCTGAACCTGCTGGAGGCGGCGCGCGCCCACGCGATCGACGCGCCATTCATCTTCACCTCGACCAACAAGGTCTACGGCGACACGCCGAACCGGCTGCCGCTGCAGTCGCTGGAGAAGCGCCTCGAGCTCCCCGAGGACCACCCCTACCACAAGGGCATCGACACGAGCATGTCGATCGACGCCTCGACCCACTCGCTCTTCGGCGTGTCGAAGGCGGCCGCCGACCTCCTCGTGCAGGAGTACGGCTACTACTTCGACATGCCGACGGTCTGCTTCCGCGGCGGCTGCCTCACCGGCCCCCAGCACGCGGGCGCCAAACTCCACGGCTTCCTCGCCTACCTGATGAAGTGCACCGTCACCGGCACGCACTACACCGTCTTCGGCTACGAGGGCAAACAGGTCCGCGACAACATTCACAGCGCCGACCTGATCGCCGCCTTCGACGAGTTCCGCAAGGACCCCAAACCGCACGCCGTCTACAACATCGGCGGCGGTCGCTTCTCCAACTGCTCGATGCTGGAGGCGATCGAGGTCTGCGAGCGCGTCTCCGGCCGCACCCTCTCCTGGGAGAGGGGGAAGGCGCCGCGGATCGGCGACCACCGCTGGTGGATCTCCGACCTGGCCCCGTTCCAGGCCGACTACCCGAACTTCAAGCTGCGCTACGGGATCGAGGAGATCCTGCAGGAGATGTACGAGCAGAACGTCGAGCGCTGGACGGCGGCGCCGGCTGCCTGACGCCGGCCCAGGATCAGGCGTCGCCGTCGACCGGGTCGTCCCAGGGGTTGATCACGACGATGTCGACGGCTTCAAAATCCCGCACGTTGCGCGTGCCGAGCGTTGCCTGGTGCGAACGGCAGATCGCCGCGATCTGCGCATCGGCGACCGTGATCGGATGTCCCGCCCGATCGCGACCGGCCACGATCTCGGCGTAGTGGTAGGCGGCGGCGCGGTCGAAGGCAAGAACCTTGTCCCGAAGCGGGCCGTCGATCATCTCCTCGATTCCTTTCGCGAGTCGCGCCTTGTGTTTGCCGTCGGGCAGTCGCGCAATCCCATAAAGCAACTCGGCGGCGGTCGTGGCGGTGATCGCGACATCGTCCTGCGCGTCGACCCAGGCCAGTACGCGTGCGCTCGGAGCCGGACGAGCCAACTCCGAGATCACGTTCGTGTCCAGGACGATCACTGGCCGAGATCGGGGACCCGGGCCCGCTCGGTCCGAGGCGGCAGGTCGAGTTCGTCCAA
>DASZUW010000492.1:0-3723 GCA_035547475.1 Solirubrobacterales bacterium | reverse complement strand
GGAGAGGCCCTTTTCCATCTCGCGGATCGCGAGGTTGCGGACGACCTCGGCCAGCTCGAACACGTCGCCGGTCTTGATCTTCTCGCGGTTGTACTTGAAGCGCCTGTTCCAGTTTTTCGGCATCTCGGAGACGTCGTCGGTCAGGACGGAGGTGACCTTTTTGATTTCCTCCTCGTCGATCACGCGTCGCAGACCCGCCTTGCCGGCGTTCTCCGTGGGAACCATGACGGTCAGCTCGTTGTGGAGGATTTTGATCGTGAGGTACTCACGCTCGCTACCCATCAGCTCCCGCGTTTCCTTGGTCATGACCAAGCCGGCACCGTGATGCGGGTAGACGACCTTGTCGCCCTCCTCGAAGTCGCAGACGTACTCGACGTCTTCCTCGAAGACCTCTTCCACGGTGGCCTCATCTAGCTCGGAAATCGGTGGCTCCTTTCGTCTTGCGACGGCGCTTGTCGCCGTCAACTCTGTAAGTACCTGTCCACCAGATCGACCTCCTGGAGCCGGCGCAGTCCCTCGCGGATGTCTTTGGCCCGACCAGGGCCGACTCCGTCGACGGCGGCGAGGTCGGCATCGGGGGCCGCAAGGACCTCCTCCAACCCGCCCAGCTCGTGGGTGATCTTCTGGACGACAAGCTTGGGGATCCGCGGGACACGGCCGAGCACCCGGTAGCCGCGGGGCGAGACCGGGAAGTCGACGGTGTTGATCTTGCGGTCGTAGCCGAGCAGCTCGGCGAGCCGCCCGAAGTCGAGCACGTCCTGGTGCGGGAGGCGCGAGAGCGCCTGCAGCATCGACGCCAGGCCCTCCTCGGAGTCCTCGACCGCGTAGTCGCGGAGGAGCGCGGTCTTGTCGGCGGCGACGCCGACCATCGTCTCCTCGAGCTGCATCTCGATCAGCCGCCCCTCGGTGCCGAGCTCGACGATATAGCGCTCGACCTCGACCGCCATCCGCGTCACCAGCTCGGCGCGCTGGAGCACGGTGAGGGCGTCGTGGAGGACGGTGCGGCCCTCGAACTCGAGCACGGTCAGCCGCGTCGACACCTCGTCGAGCCGCTGGCGGTACTTCTCCAGCGTCGCCAGGCCCTGGTTGGCCTTGGCGAGCACCGCGGGGATGTCCTGGAGGATGTACTTGGCCCCCTCGACGTAGAGGGAGACGACCTCGCGCCGCTGCGACACGGCGATCACCAGCGCGTCGGTCTGTTTGCAGACGCGCTCGGCGGTGCGGTGCCGGGTGCCGGTCTCCGAGGAGAGGATCGTCGGGTCCGGCATCAGCTGGACGTTCGCCCAGGCGATCTTCGTGGCCTCGGCGTTGAGGACGATCGCGCCGTCCATCTTCGCCACCTGGTAGAGCATCGCGGGCGTGTAGTCGATGTCGAGGCGGATGCCGCCGGACAGCAGGTGGGAGATCTCGTCGAGCTCGCCGACGACGATCAGCGCCCCGGTGTGGGCGTGGACGATGTTGTCGATGCCCTCGCGGAGGGCGCCGCCGGGCGCGACAACGTCTAGCGCCCTGAGTAGCCGGGGATCCTGCCTTTCCGACAACTCATGAAGCGCATCCCCTGACAAAGAGGCCATCCACCTAATTATGGCAAAAACGGCTCTGGAATGCGGTTCGGGCCAGATCTCAGAGGTGGAAGCGCCGGTGGTGGAGGTGGTGCCGGAGCGCCTCCGGGGCCGGTTCGCCCACCACCGCGGGGTCCGGGCCGGCTTCCGCGGGGCCGCGCACGAAGGCCCCGGTGAGGATGGTACCGAGGGCCAGCATCCCCACCAGGAGCCAAGTTGAGCCGGCCAGCGAGCCGGCGAAGGAGTGGCCCGAGCCGACGAGCGCGTGGAAGATCGCGCCGCTCCCGGCCAGCGCCACGGCGCCCGCCACGCAACGGTCCATCGAGAGGACGCCGGAGGCGATCCCGACCTTGTCACCCGGCATCGCCGCCATCGCCGCCGTCGACATCGGCGCGTAGACGAGCCCGAGCGAGAGCCCGAAGAGCAGGTAGCCGATCAGGAGCACGCCGTAGGGGGTGGAGCTGTCGATCCGGGTGAGGACGACCGTCCCGGCGAGGCCGACCGCCATCCCGAACGTCATCAGTGGCCGCACCCCGAACTTGGCGATGAGCCGGCCGGAGAAGGGCGAGACGACGACCATCGGCGCCGTGATCGGGAGGACCATCAGGCCGCAGGCGATCGGCGAGTGGCCGCGGACGAACTGCAGGTACTGCGGCTGGAAGTAGATCACCGCCCAGAACGCGCCGACGAGGAAGAAGGCGGCGGCGCTGGCGCCGAAGTAGGGGCCGTTGCGGAAGAGCTCGAACTCGACGATCGGCGCCCGCACGCGGTGCTCGATCCGCCAGAAGGCCACGAGCGAGGCGAGGCCGGCGGCGGCCAGGGCGATCACCAGCCCCCCGCCCCAGGCGCGCGACTGGATCAGCGCCAGCACCACCGCGGTCAGCCCGAGGGTGAGGGCGGCGAGGCCGGGCCAGTCGATCCGGTGCCCGGCGGCCGGGTCGGTCGACTCCGGCGCGGCGCGCAGGAGGATGCCGAAGCCGACCGCGAGCAACGGCAGGTTCAGCCAGAAGATCACCCGCCAGTCGAGTTCGACCAGGCCACCGCCGACCAGGGGGCCGATCGCGAGCGCCGAGGAGGAGACCGCCGCCCAGACCCCGAGCGCCTTCGGCACCTCCGCCTCGGGAAAGACGTTGACCACGATCGCCAGCGAGAGCGCCAGCATCGGCGCCCCGCCGAGGCCCTGCACGATACGCCCGAGGATCAGCGCGTCGGGGTCGCCGGCGGTGGCGGAGACAATCGACCCGAGGCCGAAGAGCACCATCCCGGCGAGGAAGACGCGCTTGCGCCCGAACATGTCGCCGAGCCGCCCCGCCGTGACGACGAGGACCGAGATCGCCAGCAAATAGACGTTCAGCATCCACTGGAGCTCCTCGGAGCTCGCGCCGATGTCGCCGCGGATCCGCGGCAGCGCCAGCGAGACGACGGTCGAGTCCAGCATCAGGAGGAACAGCCCGAAGCAGGCGCCGACCAGCGTCCACCACTTCCCCCTCATGGCGCCGAACCCTACGTGGAGGGGCGGGCGGAACGGCCCGCGCTAGGCGGCGCTGCCGACGAGGTCGCGCTCGGGGTCGATGCCCCAGCGGTCGCCGACCTCGGCGAGCTCGGGGCTGAGCGGCCAGCGGTCGGGCTGCTCGTCGCCCTCGAAGGTGGGGTTGGCGCCCTTCAGCGCCATCGAGCCGGTGTTGTCGCCGATCGCGCGGATCGCGGCGACGTCCTCGGCGGAGAGGCGCTGCTCGGCGGGGACCGCGGCCAGCTCGGCGCGCTCGGATTCGATCGTCCGCGCCTCCTCGCCGACCTCCTGGATCAGGGTCGGGGCGACGCACTCGACCGCGGGGTGGGCGAGGTTCCACTGGCAGGCGAGGCCCATCGGGGTCAGGTCGGCGCGCTCGGCGAAGGGGCGCAGGCGGTCGAGCTTCTCCAGGCCCGCCTCGATCCAGCCGGGCGGGCGGAAGCCGCGGTGGTCGCCCTTGGCGAGCTCCATGCCCGGCCGCAGGTCGTCCCAGAAGAGGCCGCCGTAATCGACGACGCGGGTGATGACCTTGACCTCGTGGCGCGCGGCCGCGTCGAGCACCAGCTCGCCCGGCCAGGGCTCCAGCGGGTTCAGAATGATCATCGCCCAGTCGATCCGCTCGCCGAAGCGCTCGAGGCAGGCGATCAGGTC
>DASZUW010000491.1:0-3260 GCA_035547475.1 Solirubrobacterales bacterium | reverse complement strand
GCGCCAGCTCGGCCAGCCGGGCGCGCCGCCGATCGTCGGGCAGGTCCTCGATCCCGAACTTCCCGTACAGCACCCGCAGTTGCTCCCGCACCGCGCCGAGGCCGAACGAGAGCTCCGCGGCGATCTCCTCGTCGGTCGCCGGCGCCGCGCCGCCCGCCGCGAGCGGCCGACGGAGCGCCGCCAGGATCCGATGCTGGGCGTCGGTCAGCCGAAGGTCGTTCGTGGGTTCATCCATGAGGAGCGATCGCGCCGTGACGAAGGGCAACCGCCGGGCGGGCGTCGCGACGCGGTGTCACCGGCGGGACCGGACTCTACGGGGAGCCCGTGGCCGGCGGGCCCCGCGGCGCCTCAGCGAGCGTCCCGCCACATGAGCCACGTCCGCGGCCCACGCGGCAGCCGCACCTCCTCGATGACGCGGAAGCCGAAGCGCGCGTAGTAGTCGAGGTTGCGCTCCTTCGAGGACTCGAGGTAGGCGCCGACGCCGTCGCGGTCGCATTCGGCGAGCACCGGCGCGAGTACCGCGGTGGCGAGGCCCCGGCCCTGGGCGACGGGGTCGGTGCCGAGCGTCGCCAGGTACCAGTGCGGCGGCCGCGGCGGATGGCGGCGTTCGAGCCCGAGCAGGCCGTAGCCGACCAGCGGCGCGCGGCGCAGCAGCGCCGGACGGAGCATCGCGCGGCTGACGCGGAGGTCGTCGGCGATGCTCGAGCGCCAGCGATCGGGCGCCGCCCAGACGGCCGCGCTCGCACCGTCCTCGGTCATCCAGATCTCCCCCGCGCGCAGCATCTGGCGGTTGCGCGCGGCGTGGAAGCGCTCCAGCACCCACGGGCGCAGCTCCTCGCGCGGGCAGCTCCAGCGGGCGACGGGGTCGTCCGCGAACGCCCGGGTCAGCATCCGGTCCAAGACCGGGAGGTCCGCCGCTCCCGCGCGACGGACTCCCGCTGCAGCTCCCCCCGGCCCGGTCAAGGCCCTAGGCCGCGGCGGCCTCCGGGTCGGGTCGCACGATGACCGTGTCGGCGACCTTGATGATCTCGTCCGCGGGCAGGTCGGCCCGGCGGGCGTGCTCCTGGATCGCCTCCGGGCTCGACGCCTGGTAGACGCAGACGGTGCCAACCGAGCCGCCGCCCTCCTCGAGGGCGTAGCTGCGGATCCAGCGGATGTCGTCGGGCATCTCCTCGTCGCCCACCTGGGCGGAGCGCCCGGCGGCGGCTTCCAACTCGGCGGGCGACTGCCAGGCGCTCCGCCGCAGAATCACGTACGTATCCATGTTCGTGCCCTTCTGTCGGTGATTGTCACCCACCATACGTCCGCGGCGCCCGCCGGGTTCGAGGCTTAACGGTCCAGCGTCAGCGGTGCCGGTGCCGCGGCGCCCACCGCAGCGTGACCGTGCGGTGCGCCGTCCTCGGCGTGCCGCCGTCGGGCGTGAACGTGACGCGGAACCGTACCGGCGCGTGGAGGATCTTCTTCAGCCGCTTCGCCAGCTCCACGCGCGCGCGTGGATCGTCAGCCACATCGTCTGCGCGCCCTTCGATTTCCGCGTGACCGCGTGCACCCTCGGGCCGAACAGCAGGATCAACCCGGCGCTCGGCAGCCTCACCTGCATCCGCACCGTCCCGTTGCGGCGGTTGTGGACGATCCGTCGGATCGTGAAGTGGTTCGGATGCGACAGCGGCGACGGTGGCAGCGGCGTACCCCCGGGCGGCCCGACTTCCGCCGCCGCAGGCGCCTTCACGGTCACCGGGTGCCGCGCCGGCGCGGCGCCGCTGCAGTAGGCGGTGCGTCCCGTGAACACCTCTTCCTCGCCGCACCCTTCGTCGTCGACCACGCCAAGCGAAGCGTCGTAGGTGCCCGGCGCCCGATAGGTGTGCGACACCCTCACCCCGCTCCCGGTCCCGCCGTCGCCGAACGTCCACGAGAACGAGGCGATCCTCCCGTCGGCGTCGCTCGACGCCGCGCCGCTGAAGAGCGCCGGGACGCCCACGGTGACGCTCGGCACGGCGAACGCGGCGACCGGCGACTGGTCGGGGGCGATGGCGATGCCCGAGGCGAATTTTCCCGGCAGCTCGATCGTCGTACCGATGACTTCGCCAGTTTCGACGTCGAAACGCTGGACTTCCGTGGTGCGTTCCGAGCCTTCGAATCCGGCCTCGGCCACGTAGAGCGTCTTACCGTTCGCCGAGACCGCCACTTCCGACGGTTCTGCGCCGAGGTCGATCTGACGGCTGACCTGAGCGGTCGCGGTTTCGATGACGGAGATCGATTCAGACCGCAAATCGACGACGAAGGCCCTGCCGCCGTCCGGGGATACGACGATGCCGCGCGGTTCTTCGCCTTCAACCAGGAGTATCGGGGTGACTTCGCCGGTGGCGGTGTCGATCGCCGAGACTTCGTCGCTGCCGGAGTCGGCGACATACGCGGTAGCACCGTCGGGAGCGAGCTCGATGCCTTCGGGCGAGGTGCCGACCGGGATCGGTTTGCCGACGACCGACATCGTTTCGAGGTCGATCACTTCGACCGCGTCATCCCCGTGCAAGGTCACGTAGGCGAACTTGCCGTCAGGCGAGACCGCGACGCCGGCCGGGGCAGTGCCGACCGTTATATCGGCAACCTTTTCTCTCGTCGCGGTGTCGATCACCGACACTTCGTCGTCTTCACGATCGGTGACGCAGGCGAGGCCGCCGTCCGGCGTGATGGCGATCCCGTAGGGCATTTTTCCGACCTCGATCGGTTCACCGACGGTGTCCAAGGTCGAAAGGTCAACCACGGAGACCGATTCCCCCACCGCGTCGGCGACGTAGGCGTAGCACCCGTCCGGGGTCACGGCAACCGAGGCTGGACCATCGCCGACCTTGATCTGCCGGACCAACTGGTTCGTCGCCGTGTCCAGGACCGAGACTTCGTCGCTGGTGACGCTGCCGACGACCGCCAACGGCGCGGCGCGCGCGCTCGCGGCGCCGGCGCCCAGAAGAACGCAGGCGCCGACGATCGCGGCGAGCCCCCGCACGCTCAGCGAAAAACCGAACATCCGAAGGCCATCTTAGGTGTGGAGCCAAACTCTCGCAATGCGAGAGTTTGGCTCCACAAGTGACTTCAGTCGCCGGGATGCTCGGCGGTTTTCGCGTGCTTCTCGGCCTCCTCGCGGAGGGCCGGGAGGACGTCGGCGGAGAACTGGTCGAGGAAGCGCTTCTGGTCGTCGCCGGGGGCGTGGAGGACGAGGTCTTCGAAGCCGAGGTCGACGTAGGGCATCATCGCCTCGATCACCT
>DASZUW010000490.1:0-9102 GCA_035547475.1 Solirubrobacterales bacterium | reverse complement strand
GATGCCGTCGACGGAGCCCGGGTCGGCCGGCACTTCGTGCAGGGCGCCGGCGAGGAAGGCGAGGACGAAGACGGCCGCCAGCGCCCCGAGGTAGACCCGGTAGAGCACCTCCATCACGTCGGTCCGCGACACGTACCGACGGCGCCGCGCCGAGCGCATCGCCCTCATCGCGGCCACCGGTTCGGCGCCGGCGAGCACCGCCCCCGCCGATCGATCCGCCGCACTCACCCTCCTATTATCGGTGCGGTGAGCCCCGCCTCGCCCTACGGTCCCAAGGCGGACCCCGGCCCGCCGGGGTTCGGCCCGAAGCTGCTCGGCTTCTGCGAGGAGCTGCGGAGCGAGGGGGTCGCGGTGGGAACGTCGGAGATCCTCGACGCCTTCGCGGCGCTCGAACACGTGCCGTGGACCGCGCAGGACGACTTCCGCGAGGCGCTCGCGTCGACGATCGCCAAGTCCCAGGACGACCGCCGCGTCTTCGAGCTGGTCTTCGACCGCTACTTCTTCCGCGCCGCCGAGGCGAGCGCGATCGAGCAGGGGATCGGCGAGCGCCCCACCGACGAGGAGATCAACGTCGGCGCCCAGCCCGCCGGCGACGCCGACGGCGAGCGCCTCGACCCCGACCAGCTCTCCGACCTGATCCGCGACGCGATGGAACGCGGCGACGAGAACGCCCTGCGCGACCTCGCCCGCCTGGCGATCGCCGCCTTCGGGCGCGAGGAGGGCTCCGGCGTGGTCGGCGTCGACGTGCAACGGATCCGCCGCTCGCTCGGGCTCAGCGCCGGGGCGCAGCCGCCGCGCGAGGACGGCGAGGAGCGCCCGCCGATCGACCGCGGCCAGTTGACCGGCTTCGAGCGCCACCTGCGGCGCGAACTCGAACGCGACCTGATCGAACGGACCGAGACGCTGCCCGCCTCCCGCCCGCTCGCCGAGCTCGACCGGGCCCTCCCCACCTCGCCGACGCAGGACCTCGCCGCCGTGCACCGGGCCGTGTCCCAGATGAAGCGCCGGCTCGCCACCCTGGGCAACGAGCAGCGCGGGCGCAAGAAGGGCCAGACGGTCGACGTGCGGCGGACGATGCGGGCGTCGCTGGAGACCGGCGGGGTGCCGATGCACCTGCGTTTCCGGCCGAAACGGCCGCGCCGCCCGGAGATCTACGTGCTCTGCGACGTTTCCACTTCCGTGACCTCGGCGAGCGTCTTCTTCCTCTCCGTCCTGCACGCCCTCCACGACTCCTTCCGCAAGCTGCGCAGCTTCGTCTTCATCGAGCGCATCTCCGAGGTGACCGACGTCTTCGAGCACGAGCGCGACTTCGCCGCCGTCGCCCGCAAGATCTCCAGCGAGGGCGGCGTCGCCGACGTCTCCGGCTACACCGACTACGGCCGCGTCTGGGTCGAGTTCCTCGGCGAGATCTCCGAGGACCTCGACCCGCGCTCGACCGTGATCGTGCTCGGCGACGCCCGCACGAACGGCCGCGAGCCGCACGCCGAGGTCTTCGCCCGGATCGCAGAGCGCGCCGGGCGCCTCTTCTGGCTGAACCCCGAGCCGAAGCTCTACTGGAACTACGGCGACTCGGTGATGTCCTCCTACGAACGCTTCTGCGACGGGACGTTCGAGTGCTGGACGACCCGGCACCTGGAGAACTTCGTCGACGTCGTCGCGGGCGGCGCGCCGCCGTCAGCCTGAGCGCGCGGCGGCGGCCGGGTCGGCGGCGACGGTGTGGGTCGGCTCGTCGGGGGAGATCTGCCACTGCTCGTTGACCTGGGCCCCGGGCGGCGGCGCGACGGGGCCGTCGAGCAGCGGGTCGTCGGTCGCCCGCATCCAGTCGGCGAGCCGGCCGCGCAGGTCTTCGAGCGCCTCGCGCGCGACCGGGTCGGCGGCGAGGTTGTTCTGCTCGTTGGGGTCGAGGACGAGGTCGTAGAGCTGCTCGCGCGGGACGCGGCGGTCGGCCCAGCCGGCCGCGACCCAGACCTCCTTGGAGGCCGAGTCGTCGCAGTTGGCCAGCACCGGGCCGGGGAACTCGTCGAAGCGGCGGATGTACTTCCAGCGCTCGGTGCGGACCGAGCGCTGCGGCTCGTAGGCGGCGTGGTAGGTCATCTCGGCGAAGGTCTGCTCGTGCAGGCGCTCGACCGCGCCGGTGAGGAGCGGGATCAGCGACTCGCCCTGCAGCCAGTCGGGCGGGTCGACCCCGGCGACCTCGCAGAGCGTCGGGTAGACATCGAGGTGGGTGACCGGCGCGTCGACGACCTTGCCGCCGGCGAAGGGCGCGGGGCCGCGCATGATCATCATCACGCCGGTGCCGCGGTCGGTGAGGGTGGCCTTCGCGCCGGGGAAGGCGACGCCGTGGTCGGTGGTGCAGATGACCAGGGTCTCGTCGACGAGGCCGAGGTCGTGGAGGGCGTGCAGGACGGCGCCGATGCCCTGGTCGAGCGAGCGCACGCTGGCCTTGAACTCGGCCATGTCGCGGCGGGTCGCCGCGCGGTCGGGGAGGTTGCCGGGCGGCAGCGAGTAGAGCGTGTCGCGGACCGAGGTCGGCGCGGCGAAGTCGCGGTGGGTCTCGAAGAAGCCGACCGACATGAACCAGGGGCGGCCGGCGTTGCGGGCCGCGCGCAGCGCCTCGATCGTCAGCGGGGCGACGTCGGAGGCCTTGTTCGAGCCGACCTTGATCACCTCGTCGTAACCGATCACCGCCGGGTCCTTGGAGATGTGCTGCTCGCCGACCAGGATCGAGTGATAGTCGGCGCGGCGCAGGGCGTGGACCCAGTGCTGCCCGTAGTCGTTCAGCGTCCAGCCGCGGTGGGCGAGCCCCTCCATCCCGTTGTTGTGGCAGTAGAGGCCGGTCAGGAGGCTGGCGCGGCTGCCGGAGCAGGTCGGCGCGGCGCAGAAGGCCTCGCGGAAGAGGACCCCCTGGTCGGCCAGCATCTGGATGTTCGGGGTCGGGACCTGGAACCCGTAGGGCTGCACGACGCGACCGGTGTCGTGCGAGTGGATGTAGAGGATGTTGGGCGGTTCTCGGAGAGGAGCGATGATCGGCTCCGGGTCGGGTACAAGGGGTTCACTTCGAGCGTAACAATCCGTCCGTCCGTTTGTTGATTAACTTGCTCAGCAATGAAGCCCGAGCGCTCCTACATCGTCTGCGCCACCCCGCGTAGCGGCTCGACGCTCGTCTGCCACGCGCTCGGGGAAACCGGCGTCGCCGGGCGGCCCGAGGAGTACTACGAGGCGCTTCGCCACTCCGGCCGGCCGCGGCGCCCCGAGGAATATTTCCTCGGCGTCGAGGACCAGTCGATCCGCGATCACCTCGGCGAGCGCGGCGTCGGCGCCGAGCAGAACCCCCGCTCGCCGCTCTGGAGCCGCGCCGCCTACGACCGTTACCTCGAATGGACCTTCGAGGTCGGCACGACGCCGAACGGCGTCTTCGGCGCGAAGCTCATGTGGGGGTACTTCGGCGACTTCGTCAGCCTCGTGCGCAACATCCCCGCCTACCGCGACGTGCCGCTCGCCGAGCTCCTCCCCACCGTCTTCCCCAACCTCACCTTCATCCGCGTCGTGCGCGCCAACAAGGTGCGCCAGGCGGTCTCGCTGTGGAAGGCGGTGCAGACGGCGACCTGGCGCGAGGACCAGGCGTCCTCGGGCGCGGTCTCGGTCGAGGACGACGGCGCGCCGCCCTACCGCACCTTCATCGCGGAGCACCGCCCGCAGCTGCGCTTCCACTACCGCGCGATCGACCACCTGCTCGAGCAGCTGATCGTCGAGGAGGCCTCCTGGGACGCCTTCTTCGAGCATGCCGGGATCAAGCCGCTCCTCGTCCTCTACGAGAACTTCGCCGCCGACTACGAGACCTCCACGCTCAACCTGCTGGAGCGGCTCGACCTCTCCCCGCCCGACGACTTCACCTTCAAGCCGCGGATGAAGAAACAGTCCGACGACATCAACGACGACTGGACGAAGCGCTATTCGGAGTTGCGCCTCGGCACCGAGTTCGACCTGGTGCCGGTGAAGCTGGCGAAATCCGCCACTTGACGCGCGGAACACCGCCACTTTCAAACAATTCTGTAACGCCGCTTGAAGTTGCGCATCGGGGATGCTTCGATCGGCCCATGAGGGTCTTCTGGGACGAGAGCCGGATCGACCGCCTCGAGCAGCGGATGGATCGCCTCGAGCGGAAGGTCGACTACGGGTTCGCCGCGATCCGCGGCGAAATCAAGGAGGTTCGCGGCGAAGCCCGCGGCGACTACCGCACCCTCCTCGGCGTCCAGCTGACGATGCTGATGGCGATGATCCTCGGCTTCGCCGGGCTCGTCATCCAGCACTACCTCTGACGATGCGGATCTTCTGGGACGAGAGCCGGATCGACCGCCTCGAAAAGAAAGTGGACGACGGGTTCGCCGAGACGCGGGCCGACTTCCGCACGCTCCTCGGGATGCTCCTGGCGATGTTCCTCACGATGATCCTCGGCTTCGCCGGGATCGTGATCCAGCACTGCGTCTGAGTCAGCGGGCGGCCCAGGCGTCGGGCTCGGCGGCCAGGGCGGCGACCTCGGCTGGGAGGTCGCCGGCGACCAGGTCGGCGAGGGTGACGCGCTCGAGGACCGAGCGGGTGTTGGCGCGGACGGCGATCCAGACGTCGCGGAGGCTCTCGGCGTTGCCCGCGTATTCGATCGTCTCGGGCGGCATCGACTGGACGTTCGCGATCGGGCCCTCGACCGCGCGGACGACGTCGGCGACGGTCACGTCGGCAGCGGGGCGCGCCAGCCAGTAGCCGCCTTTGGCGCCGCGGCGGGCGCGGACCAGGCCCTGGTGCTTGAGCTCCAGAAGGATGTGCTCGAGGAATTGGAGGGGGATGTCCTGGGAGGTCGCGAGGCGCTCCCCCTTGACCGGCTCCCCTTCGCCGGCGGCGGCCAGCTCGATGGCGGCGCGGACGGCGTAATCGGCCTTGGCTGAGACACGCATGCGACGAATTAAAACAACAGGGTGAGCGGCGCCGCCCGATCAGGCGACGGGCTGGGACGCCTCAGCCGTCGCCGCGGCCCGCTCTTTCTCGCGGCGGTAGCGCCTGTTCATGTAGTGCGGGGCGTAGAGGACGGCGCCGAGGAGGACCGCGGCGATGCCCGCGGCGATCGGCCAGACGGTGGAGTCGCCCTTCTGGATCGTGACGATGCCGGAGGCCATCAGGACGATGCCGAGGGCGAGGCGGATGAACGCTTGCGGCGCCTTGTCGGAGAGGGCGGCGCCGATGATCACGCCCGGGATCGAGCCGACGAGGATGTTGCCGGCGAGGCCGAAATCGACGTTGCCGGCAACGATGTGGGCGAGCCCCGCGGCGCTCAGCAACACCGCGGCGTGGAGGATGTCGGTGCCGACGACGCGCTTCGGCGCGAGGCGGTAGACGGCGATCAGGAGGATCGCGATCACCGTGCCCGAGCCCGCCGAGGTGATGCCGATGACGAAGCCGGTGGTGGCGCCGATGACCACCGCGGCGACCTTGTGGCGGGTCTCGACCTCGAAGCGCTCGCGCTCGTCGATCAGCCCGCGGAGGATCAGCGCCCGGGTCAGGGTCACCACGCCGACCATCAGGAGCGTGCCGCCGAGCACCGCGTAGACGAGCGAGTTGAGGCGGTCTTCGGAGATGTGGTCCTCGAGGACCGAGACGAGCGCCACGCCCGCGACCGCCGCCGGGACGCTGCCGAACGAGAGCCACTTGACCAGCTCCAGGTTCACCGTCCCCATCCGCAGGTGGCGCCAGCTGCCGACCACCTTGGTGATCGCCGAGTAGACGATGTCGGTGCCGATCGCGGTCGTCGGCGAGGTGCCGAAGATGAGGATCAGGAGCGGGGTCATCAGCGATCCACCGCCCATGCCCGTCATGCCGACGAGCACGCCGATGCCGAGTCCGAATAGGACGATTGCCGGGTCCATGATTTGAGCCGCACTCCCTTCCCGACTTTCTCGACTTTTTAGGTCGGGAGTGAGGAGTGCGGAAGGATAACAGCGTGAGCGTCGCTGCGCGAGGCCTCTCCCACTCCTACGGCGAGCTGCGCTCGCTGCGAGGGGTCGATCTCGCGGTGGGCGACGGCGAGGTGCTGGCGCTGGTCGGGCCCTCGGGGTGCGGGAAGTCGACGTTGCTGGAGATCGTCTGCGGGCTGCGCGAGCCGAGCGCGGGCGAGGTCGAGGTGGGCGGCGCGGCGGGCGCGGCGGGGCGCCTCGCCCACTGCGCCTACATGCCCCAGCGCGACCTCCTCCTCCCCTGGTTCTCGGCGCTCGACAACGCGGCGCTGGCGTTGCGCAACCGCGGTGTCGGCAAGGCCGAGGCGCGCCGCGAGGCGGGCAAGCTGTTCGCGCGCTTCGGCCTGGCGGGGTTCGAGGCGGCGCGGCCGGGCGAGCTCTCCGGCGGCATGCGCCAGCGGGTCGCCTTCCTGCGCACGCTCGTGGCGGGCAAGCCGGTCCTCGCCCTCGACGAGCCCTTCGCCTCCCTCGACGCGATCAGCCGCGCCGAGATGCAGGGCTGGCTGGCGGGCGCGCTGCGAGCCGAGGCGCGCACGGTCCTGCTGGTCAGCCACGACATCGAGGAGGCGCTCTACCTGGCCGACCGCGTCGTCGTCCTCTCGGCGCGCCCGGGCCGGATCGTCGCCGAGCTGCGGGCCCCGGACCCACGCGCCGCCGACCGCGACGCCGCGGTCACCGCCCCGGCGTTCGTCGCCGCGCGCGAGGCCGCCCTGCGGGCGCTTCACGCCGGCGCCACGGCCGACCCGAAGCCTCCAGCTGTTCCTTTTGGCCCCCTGGGCGCCAAAAGGAACAGCTGGAGGAAGGGGGCGGGGCGGTGAGGGCGGTGCTGCGCATCGTCCTGCCGGTGGCGCTGATCGCGGCGCTCGTCGGCCTCTGGCAGATCGCCGCGTCGACCGGCTGGATCGCGGACGCGCTCGACCTCGAACCGTTCCTCGTCCCCTCGCCCGCCGAAGTCGGCGACGCGCTCTGGCACAACCGAACGCTCCTCTGGGACAACACCTGGGTGACGCTGCGGGAGATCCTCTTCGGCCTGCTCGCCGGGACGCTCGTCGGCATCGCCCTCGCGACCGCGATGCGCTTCTCGCGCCTGCTCCGCGATGCGGTCTTCCCGCTCACCGTCGCCGTGCAGGCCGTGCCGATCGTGGTGATCGCGCCGATCCTGGTCGTCTGGTTCGGCTACGGGCTCTGGCCGAAGGTCGTGATCGTCGCCTTCGCCGTCTTCTTCCCGATCACGGTCAACCTGCTCGACGGCTTGCGCTCGGTCGACCCCGAGGCGGTGAAGATGATGCGCACGCTCGACGCCTCCCGCTGGGCGACGTTCCGCCGGATCGAAGTGCCCACCGCCCTCCCCTCGTTCTTCAGCGGCGCCAAGGTCGCGGTGGCGGTCGCCCCGATCGTCGCGCTCTTCGCCGAGCTCGCCGGCTCCAACTCCGGCCTGATGCGGCTGATCATCCAGGACAACGCCAATCTCGAAATCGCCCGGGTGTTCGCGGCGACCGTGATCCTGATCGTGATCGGCGTCCTTCTGGTCGGCCTGACCGCCCTCGCACAGCGCCTCATCGTCAGTTGGCGGTAAAACCTCGGGGGATGAAGCCCTCTGCCGCCCGGGCGACCGCGGTCGTCCTCGCCCTGCTGATCCTCGCCGCCTGCCTCGCCGCCTGCGGCTCCAAGTCCGAGAACCCGAAGGGCGAACCGGAAAATCTCACCCTCGACCTCGACTTCTACCCCAACCCCGACCACGCCGGGATCTACATGGCCGCGAAGGAAGGCTTCTTCGCCGAAGCGGGCCTCGACGTGACGATCGACTCGCCCTCCGACCCGGCGGCGCCGCTGAAGGAGGTGGCGGCGGGGCGCGCCGACCTGGCGATCACCTACGAGCCGGAGCTGATGCTGGCCCACGAAAAGGGCCTCGACGTGGTCGCAGTCGCCGCCCTCGTCAACCGCCCCCTCACCTCGCTGATGTGGCTGAAGAAATCGGGCATCAAAGGCGTCGCCGACCTCAAGGGCAAGACCGTCTCCTACGCCGGCATCCCCTACCAGGAAGCCTTCCTGAAGACGATCCTGGCGCGCGCCAAGGTCCCTGCCGCCTCGGTCAAGGCCGTGAACGTCGGCTTCGGCCTCCTCCCCTCCCTGATCAGCGGCTCCGCCCAGGCGATGCTCGGCGGCTACTCCAACGTCGAGGGCGTCGACCTCCAGCAGCGTGGCAAAGAACCGGTGATCACCCCGGTCGACCGCCTCGGCGTCCCCACCTACGACGAGCTCGTCCTCGTGGCCCGCCGCTCCACCCTCCAAGAAGACGGCGAACGCATCCGCCTCTTCATCAGTGCCCTGCGCCGCGGCACCGAAGCGGCCTCCGCGAACCCGAAAGCCGCGACCGAAGCCATCCTCGCCGCCAACACCGACCTCGAACCGAAACTCGCCGAAGCCCAGGTCAAAGCAACCCTCCCCCTCCTCAGCGCCCGCACCCCGGGCAAGCCCTACGGCTGGATGAACCCCGAAGCCTGGGAAGCCTTCGCGGGCTGGATGCGCGACGAAGAATTGATCGAAGGGCAGCCGAAAGCGGCGGAATTGCTCTCGAACGCGTATCTGGTGGACGGGATCCCGGGATAGGGGTTGGGGCCGAGCAAGGGACGGCCGGGTCCGTGGGGAGCGGATCAGGACCGTGGCCGCAGGGTGACGGGAGAGGGACGGAAGGCCCATGGACGACGCACGGATGCGTCACCGAGGTGAGGCGTCGTGACGAAGACGCCGGGATCTCCACGCCTCGGTCCATGTCGCACGACACGCACGCAGGCGCGGGCGACCTGGGTTACGCATGGGTTAACCCAGGTCGCCCGCACCTCCTGGGGCCCTCCATTACGGCCCTGGAGGCGACGGAAGGCTCGAAGAAGCGTGACGTCCCCGGCGCCTTCCCGGCGTCTTCGTCACGAGGCGACCCGGCCCGGTCCGAGGTGTGGCGTCTCCCGCACGGGATCCGCACCAATGTTTCACGGCGCCCCACGTAAGTCCGCCCCGCCCCCGTCCCTCTACCCCCGCACCCCCGCACCCCCGCGTCCTGGGCGCCTCATGGGGGTCACAGCCTGCCAGGACCCCCATGAGG
>DASZUW010000489.1:0-12180 GCA_035547475.1 Solirubrobacterales bacterium | reverse complement strand
TATGAGCGACTTAGGCGCCACGGCTGATCGACGGATGGCGACAATTGCGAGACGGCAGCATGGAATCGTGACCTCAGCCCAACTCGCGGAGGTCGGGATCGACAAGCACGGCGTCGGTAGGCGGATGCGGGCGGGGCGATTGCATCGACTCCATCGAGGGGTCTATGCGGTCGGTCATCGGAGCCTCAGTTGGCGGGGACGATGGTTGGCGGCGGTTTTGGCGGTCGGCGAGGAGGCCGTGCTGAGTCATACCGCCGCGGTAGCGCTTTGGCAGTTCTTGAAGCCGATCCCCGGTCCCATCCACGTGACGGTGGGCGGGGAGGGAGGGCGGAAGAAGCGCCGCGGGATCATCGTCCACCGCTCCCGCACCCTCACGCCCCGTGACGTCACCCGTCGCCACGGCATCGCGGTCACCACCCCCGCCCGCACGATCGAGGACCTCCGCGGCGAGGTCGACGACCACCTCTTCCGCCGCGCCCTGCGCCAGGCGGAGCTATCGGGGTACCGCGTGCCGCACCTCTCGGTCACCAGACGCACGCGCTCGGACCTCGAGCTCCTCTTCCTCGGCCTCTGCGAGGACCACGGCCTGCCGCGGCCGCTCGTCAACCATCGCGTCCACGGCCACCGCGTCGACTTCCACTGGCCCGGGCGGCGGCTCGTGGTCGAGACCGACAGCTGGGAGTACCACCGCGGCTCGGTCGCCTTCGAGGACGACCACGAGCGCGACCTCAGGTTGCGGGCGGCCGGGATCGCCGTCCGGCGCTACACCGCCGACCAGCTCGAGGCCGCTCCGCAGGCTGTCGTCGCGGACCTGCGGCGGGCCCTCGGCCTCGCCTCGTAGAGTTGCGCCCGATGGCCGACGCACCCGAGCTCTTCCTGATCGACGGCAACAGCCTCGCCTACCGGGCGTTCTTCGCGCTGCCGGAGTCCATCGGGACCAGTGACGGGCGGCCGACCAACGCGATCTTCGGGCTCGCCTCGATGCTGGTGAAAATCATCGACGAGCACCACCCGCAGGGGGTCATCGTCTGCTGGGACGCCGGCTGGAGCGGGCGGGAGAAGACCTACGACCTCTACAAGGCGCAGCGCAAACCGCGTCCCGACCTGCTCCGCGAGCAGTGGCCGCACCTGATGCCGCTGGTCGAGGCGTTCGGCTACACGAACGTGAAGGTCGATGGCTTCGAGGCCGACGACGTGATCGCTTCGCTCGCCAAGCAGGCGCGCGAGGAGGGGATCGAGGTGATGGTCGTCACCGGCGACCGCGACGCCTACCAGCTGGTCGGCGACGGGATCCGGGTGATGAGCACCTCGCGTGGCATCACCGAGACGAAGATCTACGACGCCGCCGCGGTCGAGGAGCGTTACGGGGTGCCGCCGGAGCTGATCACCGACCTCATGGGCCTGCGCGGCGACACCTCCGACAACATCCCCGGCGTCCCCGGCATCGGCGAGAAGACCGCGACGCAGCTGCTGCAGAAATTCGGCTCGCTGGACAAGGTGCTGGAAAGCGTCGACGAGATCTCCGGCGCCAAACGCAAGGAAAACCTGACGAACCACGCCGAGGACGCGCGGATGTCGAGGGCGTTGGCGACCCTGCGATTCGACATCGAGACCGGGGTCGACCTGAAGGCGGCGATGGAGACCGAGCCCGACCGCGGCGCGCTGCGCGACTTCATGCGCGAGTTCGAGCTGCGCGCCGTGTTGGAGCGGCTCGAAGAAGCGCTGCCGGAGGGCGACGCGGTGCCCGGGCGGCGGGTCGAGAAGGAGCTCGAGGTCGAGACGGTCGAGGCGACACCCGCCGACATCGGCGAGGCGCCGCGCATCGCGATCGCGCTGGACGGCGAGCGCTGGGCGGCCGCCGAAGGCGAGCGCATCCTCACCGGCCGCGACTCCCACGACGAGCTCGCCGTCGCCCTCGCCGACAAGCCGCTCGCGGGCCACGACCTGAAGTCGCTCGGCGGGGGACGGCACGGCCTGCTCGCCGCCGCGGCCCGCGAGGGGATCGAGCTCGGCCTCGAGCACGACACGATGCTCGCCGCCTACCTGCTGGAGCCCCAGCGGCGCACCTACGACCTGATCGAGCTCGCCGCCGACGCCGGCATCGGCATCGCCGCGGGCGCCGCCGCCGGGAACGGGGACGAGGACGACGGCCAGCTCTCGCTCGGCGAGGAGGTCGAGGCGGGACTCGATCCGGCCGAGGAGGCCCGCCTCGTCGCCGCCCTCGCGGAGGACCAGCTGCCGCGCATCCAGGCGCTCGGCCTGGAGCCGCTGATGCGCGAGGTCGAGCTGCCGCTGATCGCGGTGCTCGCGGCGATGGAGCGGGAGGGGCTGAAGCTGGACGCCGAGCGCCTCGCCGAGGTCGGCCACGGCTTCGGCGAGCGGATCGAGCAGCTGGAGGCCGACATCTACGCGCTCGCCGACGAGGAGTTCACGATCGGCTCGCCGCAGCAGGTCGGCCGCATCCTCTTCGAGAAGCTCGAGCTGACGAAAAAGCGCCGCGGCAAGACCGGCTACTCGACCGACGCCCGCGTCCTCGCGCAGATCCGCGACGAGCACCCGATCGTCGAGAAGATCGAGTCCTGGCGCGAGCTGACCAAGCTGAAGAACACCTACCTCGACTCGCTCCCCGACCTGATCGACCCCGACACCGGCCGCGTTCACACCACCTTCAACCAGGCGGCGACGACCACCGGGCGCCTCTCCAGCACCAACCCGAACCTGCAGAACATCCCGATCCGCACCGACCTCGGGCGCCCCGTCCGCGCCTGCTTCGTCGCCGAGGAGGGCGCCCGCCTGCTGTCGGCCGACTACAGCCAGGTCGAGCTGCGCGTGCTCGCCCACGTCGCCGACGAGCAGGTGCTCAAGGACGTCTTCCACGCCGGCGAGGACGTCCACACGGCGACCGCCGCCGAGGTCTTCGACATCCCGCCCGACGAGGTCGACGTCGGCCAGCGCTCGAAAGCGAAAATGGTGAACTTCGGGATCGTCTACGGCCTGACCGGCTTCGGCCTCGCCGACCGGCTGAACATCCCGCGCAAAGAGGGCGAGGAATTCGTCGCCCGTTATCTCGAACGCTTCCCGGCGGTGCGCCGCTTCCGCGAGGAGGTGATCGAACGCGCCCAGGAGGAGGGCTTCGTGACGACGCTGATGGGGCGGCGCCGGCCGATCCCCGAGCTGCGCTCCGGCAACCCCAACACGCGCCGCCTCGGCGAGCGCCTCGCCGTCAACACCGTGATCCAGGGCACGGCCGCCGACATCATCAAGGTCGCGATGGTGCGCTGCTGGGCGCGCCTGCGCGAGGAGCGGATGGCGACCCGCCTCGTGCTGCAGATCCACGACGAGCTCCTCTTCGAGGGCCCGCCGGAGGAGATGGACGCGGCGCTCGAGCTCGTGCGCCGCGAGATGACGAGCGCCTACGAGCTCGACCCCCCGCTCGAGGTCGACGCCGGCGTCGGCACCGACTGGCTGAACGCCAAGTAGCGCCGCGCCGACCGACCCCGCTCCTCCCTGGCTAGGAATGGAGGCCGAGCTCGACCTCCTCGAAGGTCGCCATGCCGCCTTCCAGCCGCAGCTCCGCCGAGCCGACGATTTCGCCCGGCGTCAGCGAAGCGGGCGAGCAGCCGGCTTCGGCGGCGGCGGGCGGCGGCGGGACTTCGGCGGGCGGGCCGCCTTCGCCGTGGTCGTCGCCCGGCTCCTCGCCACGTCCGCCGTGGTCGTCGCCCGGCTCGTTGCCCCGGCCGCCGTGGTCGCGCCGGGCGCGGCGGTCGTCGACGCCCTCGCACCTGATCCGCGTGGCTCCGGTGACCAGCCCGGTGACCGTTTCGCCCCCGGTCAAGGCGACGGTCAGCCTCCCGCTCGTCGCGTCGAACGACGCGATCTTCCCCGCTTCGCCCAGCGGGATGTCGTGGCGGTGATGGTGGCGGTGGTGGCGATGGTGGTCGTCGCGCCCGTGATCGTCGCCGTGGCGGTCCTTGGCCACCGCGATCCCGGACAGCGCCAGGAGCGCCGCGGCGAGCAATGCCAAGGCCAGATTCAGACGTTTCATCGATTCCTCCTTCTCGTTCTCGGCTTGGGACTTCGGTGCCTCGACCCGGGGCGGGCGTGAAGATCACGGAGCGATCTCGACTTCGCTCCCGGAGCCGGGGCCGCCCGACGAAGGGGGCTCGGCGGAGAGGGCTTCGACGGGCGGCGGTTCGACGACGGCTTCGACGCCGTGCTCGGATCCGTGGCCGCCGTCCGCGGAACCGGAGGAGCCGGAAGCCGATTCGCCGCCGGAGCCGCTCGAGAGCGAACTGCCGCCCGAGTCGCCGCCGCCTGATCGGCCTCCGGGGGATCCGCCGGGCGCGAGGGCGGTGTCATCGGACCCGCCGTGCCGGGAACCGCCGCCGCTCGACCGCGCGAGCCGCGACTCGTCACCCGCCGAGCCGCCGTCGCCGGACCCGCGATCATCGGACCCGCCGTCCCCGATACCGCCACGACCGGAGCCGTGCCGCCCGCCCTCCTCGCCACCGGACCCTCCGTCCCCGGAGCCGCCGCGGCCGGAGCCGCCATCGCCGGAGCGATCGCGATCGGACCCGCCATCTCCGCCCGCGTCGTCGCCGGAGCCATCGTGGCGCGAGCCGCCGCGGTCGGACCCGCTCGGCTCGGAGTCCTCGCCGGAGGCGTGGGGATCGGACCCTCCGTGTCCGGAGCCGTCATCGCCGGAGCCCTCGCCGTCGGGTCGCGTGCGAGCGCCGTCGGGCCGATCGGGGCCGCGGCGCGCATCGCCGCGCCCGCCGTCGTCCACGGCCCCCGCAGGCCCCCGAGCGGCGTCCGACCGCTCGACGACATCGACGACGGCCGGGACGCGGGCGGCGTCGGTCCGCCCCGTCGCGTCCCGGCCAGCCGCCGTGGCCACGGGTCGCGGGTGGTCCACCGGGCCGCCGCCGTGGCCTCCGCCACGGTGCTCGAGGGCGACGCCGGCGCCGATCGAGCCCACCACCGCCACGGTCGTGAGGCCCACCTTCAACGCGGCGGTGCCGCTCGCCGTGGCGCCCGCCCCGAGCGCCGCCTGCGTACCGATCTCTCCGGCGCCCGCCAGCGACCGCAGCAGGGGCAACGGCAGCAGCGCGCCGAGGCCCGCGCGCACCGCCGCCCGCCCCCGGGCGATCGCCTGCCGGGCGGCACCGCCGCTGATCCCCAGGGCGGCGGCGATCTCCGCGTGGCTCATGCCTTCCAACTCGCGCATGACGAGCGCGGCGCGCTGGTTGTCGGGCAGGGCGCGCAGCCTCGCGGTCAGCGCCGCGACCTCGGCGCGCTGCTCGGCCTCGGCCGCCGCCGAGCGCCCGCCGGCCAGCAGCTCCTCGGTCAGCTCCGCCGCCGCGGGCGGGCGGTCGCGCAGGTCGTTCAGCGCCGTGTTGCGGACGATCCGGTAGAGCCAGGGGCGCAGCTCCACCTCGCCCTCGTCGCGCCGCAGCGCGACCAGCGCCTTGCGGAAGGAGTCCTGGGTGACGTCCTCGGAGCGAGCGCCGACCAGCGAGGCGGCGAAGCGGTCGAGCGGCCGCCGGTAGCGACGGACGATCTCCTCGAAGGCGCTCTCGTAGCCCTCGCGGACGAGGCGCACCAGTCGCCGGTCCGACTGGGTGCGCAGCGGCAGAGCGTCGATTCCCACGCCGGGGATACCGGCGCCGGGTCGCCGAGGTTCAGGCCGGGGTCGGGGTACGCCGCTCGGCCCGCTCCGGCGGCGCCGCGGCGAACTCGGGCGGGGCGATGTTCAGGTAGTGGCGGAAGGACCAGTCGACGAAGCGCTTGACGCCGAGGAGGCGGATCAGCGGCCCGAGCAGGCGCGGCGGCACCCGCGGCACGATCTTCTGCGTGCGCAACATCCAGCGGAACTTCCACTCGTGCGAGTCGCTGAACTCGGCGTAGCGCGCGGCGGCCTGCTCGCGGGTCTGGCGCCCCTCGACGACCGCGCGCAGCTCCCGTCCCAGGGCGATGCCGAAGTAGAGCGCGGTGCGGATCCCCTCCGCGGTCAGCGGCAGGCAGTGCCCGGCCGAGTCGCCGGCGAAGAAGACGCCGCGGCCGGTCGCGGCGCGCAGCTTGTGGGGGATCCAGTTGCCCTGGTAGCGCATGCGGTCGCGGCCGAGGTCGGCGGCGAGGAGCTCGGTCGTCTCGCGCACGTGGAAGCGGGGGTCGAAGGAGCCGACGCCGATCCGCGTCTCCTCGCCTGCCGGGAAGCTCCAGCCGTACCCCGCCGGGACGTAGCGGCGGTCGATCCAGATCTCGAGGTCCCGGGCGCCGCCCTCGGGGTGCACCTCGAGGCCGCGCGAGAGCGGTGCGTCGGGCGGCTGGTAGCCCGCGGGACCGGCCAGCACGCGCCGCCAGCCGAGCGCGTCGACGACGAGGGGTGCGGAGATCACGCCGCGGTCGGTCTCGACCGCGATCGCGTCGCCGCCGTTCGTCGCGGCGCCCACCAGCCCCTCGACCTTGGCCGTCTCGAAGCGCGCGTCGCAGCGCTCCCACAGCAGCGCGCAGAGCGTCCGGTAGTCGAAGGTGGAGAAGGTCCAGGGCAGCCGGTAGCGCGAGTCGCCGTGCGGCGTGTGGATCACGAGCGCCTCGAAACGCTGGCGCTCGGCCTCCATCAGTCCCAGGTTCTCCAACCATTCGGTGGGGATCCCGCAGGCGGAGGTCTGGCGCTCGCCGATCTCGTAGCGGTCGACGACCAGCACGTCGGCGCCGCTCCCGGCCAGCTCCCGCGCCACCGCCAGGCCGGCGAAGCTCGCGCCGCAGATCAGGACGTCATGGGCGCCTTCGAGCGAAGTCCGCTCCTCGCCGCGCTTGGTGGCTCTGATGGGCATCGACCGAGAGCGTAGTAGAGCGCCGGCAGCGAGGATCGCGGGACGCCCGAACGAACCTCCCGCCGTTCGTGAGGGAGGGCGTCCCACGATCCTCGCCCCGCGGGCGCCGCGAGGACGTGGCGGCGTTTGATTTCTGTCATCATCGCCAACCCAATGGCTGCGACCGAGACCATGACCCCTGCGCCCAGCGCCACCCCCGTCGAGGGAAGCGGTGGGCTCCTGCTCAACATCGACGGCAAGATCGTCCCCAACTACGCGGCGACCATGGTGTCGTTCGACGAGGGCGACGTCGTCAACGGCAAAGTCGTCCGGATCGACAAGGACGAGGTCCTGGTCGACATCGGCTACAAGGCCGAGGGGGTCATCCCGAGCAACGAGCTCTCGATCCGCAAGTCGGTCAACCCGGCCGAAGAGGTCGAGCTGGGCGAGGAGGTCGACGCCCTGGTCCTCACCAAGGAGGACTCCGAGGGCCGCCTCATCCTCTCCAAGAAGCGCGCCCGCTTCGAGAAAGCCTGGCGCCGCATCGAGCTCGCCGCCGACTCCGGCGAACCGGTGGAAGGCAGCGTCATCGAGGTCGTCAAGGGCGGCCTGATCCTGGACCTCGGGGTGCGCGGCTTCCTGCCCGCCTCGCTGGTCGACATCCGCCGCGTCCACAACCTGGACGAGTTCATGGGTCAGACGCTCGAGTGCAAAGTCATCGAGCTGAACCGCTCACGGAACAACGTCGTCCTCTCGCGCCGCGCGGTGCTGGAGGAGGAGCGCAAAGAGGTCCGCGAGCAGATCCTCGGCCGGCGCGAGCCGGGCCAGGTGGTCGAAGGCAAGATCTCGACCATCGTCGACTTCGGCGCCTTCGTCGACCTCGACGGGATCGACGGCCTCATCCACATCTCCGAGCTTTCCTGGAGTCACGTCAACCACCCGTCGGAAGTGGTGGCGATCGGCGACACCGTGCGGATCAAAGTCCTCGACATCGACCGCGACCGCCAGCGCATCTCCCTCGGTCTGAAGCAGACGCAGGAGGACCCGTGGCAGCGGGTGATCTCGACGCACCGCCCCGGCGACGTGCTCGAGGGCACCGTGACCAAGGTCGTCGCCTTCGGCGCCTTCGTCGAAATCCTGCCCGGGGTGGAGGGGCTGGTCCACATCTCCGAGCTTGCCGACCATCACGTCGAGAACCCCTCCGAAGTGGTCGAGCCGGGCTCCAAACTGAACGTCAAGATCCTCGAGATCGACGAAGACCGGCGTCGCCTCTCGCTCTCGATCAAGCGGGTCGAGGGCCAGAACATGCCGATGCAGGACCTGAGCGCGCAGATCGCCGCCGCCAACGCCGCCCAGGCGGGCAGTGCCGCCGCCGACGGCGGTGCCGATGAGGCCGCGATCGACCTCGCCGAGGACGGCGCGGTCGAGGGCCAGGAAGTCGAGTCGCCCGCGGTGGAGAGCGAGACGGTCGCCGCCGAGGCGCCGGAGGTACCCGAGGCGCCCGAGCCCGCGGCCGCCGAGGCCCCCGACGCCGCCGCCGAGGCGCCCACCGCCGAGTCTTCGGGGGCCGAGCCGGGTTCCGAGGGCGATGGCGAGGGCGATCCAGGCGAGGCCCACGAGGGCGAATCGGCCGCCGAGCGGCCGGATTCCCCCGACAGCGCCGACGAGGCCGCTTCCGGCGACGACAGCAGCGAGTCCGACCAGCAGGGCTAGCTTTGGGCGGGGCCGCGTGGCGCCGCTGACGATCGGGCTGACCGGCGGCATCGCCGCGGGCAAGTCGGAGGCGCTCGCGGCCTTCGGCCGGCTGGGCGCGGCGACGCTCTCCAGCGACGCGGTCGTCCACGACCTGCTCGAAGGCGGGCCGCTGCGCGCGGAGCTGGCGGCGCGGTGGGGGCCCGAGGTGGCTCCCGCGGGCGCGCCGACCGACCGCGAGCGGATCGGCGGCATCGTCTTCGCCGATCCCGAGGAGCTGCGCTGGCTGGAGTCGCGGATCCACCCGGCGGTCGGGGCGGAGACCGCCGCCTGGATCGCGGGCCTGCCCGACGAGGTCGAGTTCGCCGTGGTCGAGGTGCCGCTGCTCTTCGAGGGTGGCCGCGAGCAGGTCTTCGACACGACCGTCTCGATCGTCGCCGCCGAGGAGGTCCGCCGCGCGCGCGCCGCCGCCCGCGGCCACGCGCTGGTCGACGCCCGCGAGGCGCGTCAGCTCACCCAGGAGGAGAAGGCCGAGCGGGCCGAGCACGTGATCGTCAACGACGGCTCGGTCGCCGACCTCGAAGCCGCGCTGTCCGCGCTGCTCGCGAAGCTGAGGGGATGAGCACCAGGGCACGCGCACGCCCCACGGCCCGGCGGAGCCGCCGCCGCGCCCGCTGGCCGCTCTACGGCGGGATCGCGGTGGTGCTCGGGCTCCTCGTCGGCGTCCTGGTCGTCAACGGCAGCTTCGACAAGGCGATCAAAGAGCTCACCCTGCCGCTCGAACACGAGGACATCATCCGCCAGCAGGCCGACGAAAAGGGGGTCGACGCGGCGCTGATCGCGGCGGTGATCGACACCGAGTCGAAGTTCTCGGACGCCGAATCGAGCGCCGGCGCCCGCGGCCTCATGCAGATCACCCCGGAAGCGGCCAAGTTCATCGAGAAGCAGAGCGGCGGCACCACCTTCAAGCTGAACGACCTCTCCGACCCGGAAATCAACATCCGCTACGGCACCTTCCTGCTGAAGGAACTGCTGGAACGCTACGAAGGCGACGAGGCGGCGGCGCTCGCCGCCTACAACGCGGGCCCGGGCAACGCCGACAAGTGGGGCGGGGCGGGGCTCTCGGTGGCGGATATCCCGTTCCCGGAAACCCGCGCCTACGTCGAACTCGTGCTCGAACGCCAAAAGGAGTACCGGGAAAAGTACGCTTCCGAGCTTGGCTATGGAGGGGGATAGGGGCCCGCACCCGCGGGTCTGGGCACTGGCGCTCGCCGTCGGCATCGTGCTGGCCGACTCCTCGATCGTCGTCCTCGCGCTCCCGGACATCTACCGGGACCTCGACACCTCGGTCTTCGGCGTCACCTGGGTCCTCGTCTCCTTCAACCTGGTGATGGCGCTTGCGGCGGTGCCGGCGGCGATGGCGGCGCGGCGGGTGGGGCCGGGACGGGCGGCGGCGGTCGGGCTCGCGATCTTCGCCGGGGCGGGGCTCGCCTGCGGCGCCTCCGACCACCTCTCGACCCTGATCATCGCCCGCTCGGTGCAGGCGCTGGGCGGGGCGCTGGCGGTGACGGCGGCGCTCGAGCTCCTGCCCGTGACGGTCGGCTCGGAGCGCCGCGCGACCGCGGTCTGGGCGAGCGCCGGGGCGACGGGCGCCGCGCTCGGCCCGGCGGCGGGCGGCATCCTGACCCAGCTCGTCTCCTGGCAGTCGATATTCCTGATCCAGGTGCCGCTGGCGCTCGCCGCGGCGGTGCCGATCCTCACCGTCGCCCGCCACGAGATGTCGACGCGGGTGATCGAGGGCGAGCTGGCACCGCGGGTGGGGCGCCCGCACCTCTGGGCGAACGTGGCGCTGGCGATGGTCTCCGCCTCGATCGCGGCGGCGCTCTTCCTCCTCGTGCTGCTCTTGATCGAAGGCTGGCGCCTCAGCCCGATCGGCGCCGCGATCGTCGTCTCGGTGATGCCGCTGGCGGCGGTCCTCGGCTCCCGCATCTCCGGCTGGGTCGCGGACGAGCGGGCGCGCGCCGCCGCGGGCGCGCTGCTCTTGGCGGGCGGGCTCGGCGGTCTCGCGCTGCTGCCGAAGGCGGAGGTCGCGCTGACGGTCCCGCCGCAGGTCCTGGTCGGCATCGGCCTCTCGCTGGTGCTCTCGGCGCTGACCGAGACCGCGCTCGCGGGCCGCGCCCCGCAGGCGATCCACGGCGGCTGGACGATCTCCGCCCGCCACGCGGGCGTCGTCGTCGGCCTGCTCGCGCTGACCCCGGTCTTCACCCACGACATCGCGGTGCAGCAGAAGCAGGCGATCGACGCCGGCACCGCGGTGATCCTCGACTCGCCGATCCGCCCGGTCCTGAAGCTGTCCCTGGCAAAGAAGATCAGCGAACATCTGGACGCGGAGGACGGCAAAGTGCCGAACCTCGGCCACGTTTTCGACCCGCTGCCGGAAGACGAAGTTGAACGGAGCGAAGTGGTGGAGCTGCGCGAAGAACTGCAGGAGCAGTTGAACGCCGGGGCGACGCACGCCTTCAGCCCCTCGTTCGGCATCGCCGCGCTGATCGGCGTGCTGGCGCTGGTGCCGATCGGCCTGGCGCGGAGGATCGACCTGTGAGCCGGGGCCGGATCCTGGTCGGCCTCGCCCTGGTCCTCGCCCTGGCCTTGGTCGGCGTCTACGCCGCCGCGGGCGGCGCCTCCTACGAACCGGTGCACGTCCGCAACCCCTGCGAACCGCGCCCGGCGACCGAAAACAGCGGCGGCCTCGAAGGCCTGGCGGAGGAATTCACCCTCTCCGCGCTCGACGGCGCCGCCTGCCGCCTCGGCGTCAGCCGCGAGCGCCTCGCCCGTGCCCTCGCCTCCAGGCAAGCCCGCGAACGCTTCACCCGCCGGTTCCACATCGACGACGAAAAGCTCACCAAGGCGATCCGCGCCGGCCTGGTCCGCGCCGTCGACGACGCCGAAGAACGCGGCAAGATCCCCGCCTTCCTGGCCGACCCGATGCGCGCCACGGTCGAACACGTCCCCCTCGAACAGGGCATCGAACTCGTCCAGGACGCCGAAAAGATCCTGAACGGTGAAGGCCTCCTGGACGGCATCGGCGACGCGATCGAACAGTTGCTGCCCTGAGTCCGGGGCCGAAGCCTTGCTCGGCACCGTCGGGGACCGCGGTCGTCCTTATCCGCCCCCTCTCGACCGCGGTCGTCCTTTCCCACGCGTAGCGCCGGTCAGGAAGACCGCATCGGGCAGGTGTGGCATCTCCCGCGCGGGATCCCCGAAAGCCCAGGACCCCCGCCGCCCGCCCCCCGAACCCCTGTGGACGGCCCGAGCCGGCTCCGCCGGGCCACCCACCCCGCCAGCGCCCCAAACCCGGCACTACCCCCGCGTCGCCCGCCAGACCCAGAGCATGCAGAGCGGCTGCAGCGGTAAGTCAAGTAGCGAGTTGTGGTGTAACGGGACCCGCCGGCACTTCTCATACCTCCAGGGCAGCCACCTCGCTTCCGTCCCCGTCGCCCTGGTCCTCGAGGACCAGGGCGATCGACTCCTGGGAGAGGTAGCCCCGGGTCAGCAGCCACTCGTCATTCTGCTCGATCAGGAGGGCACCGACGAGGCGGATCACGGCGCGGTCGTCCGGGAAGATCCCGATCACGTCGGAGCGACGGGCGATCTCCTTGTTGACCCGCTCGAG
>DASZUW010000488.1:0-31301 GCA_035547475.1 Solirubrobacterales bacterium | reverse complement strand
GGAGAGGGCGAGTAACGTCCTCCTTGCCGATGGACACGATCAACGACAACCGCTCCTCGCCGGACTTCGCCGGTCAGGTCAACCGGATGTTCGACCGGGTGGCCGGGCACTACGACACGCTGAACGGCGTGATGACGGCGGGGCTGCACCACCGCTGGCGGGCGCAGGCGGCGGCGCGGACGGGGCTCGGGCCGGGCGGGTCGGCGCTCGACGTCTGCTGCGGGACCGGCGACCTCGCACTGGAGCTGGCCGGGCGCGTCGCGCCGGGCGGCCGCGTGGTCGGCTGCGACTTCTCCGAGCCGATGCTCGACCTGGCGCGCGAGAAGGCCGCCGCGCGCGGGGTCGAGGGCGTGCGCTTCGAGTGGGCCGACGCGCTCGAGCTGCCCTACGACGGCGAGCGCTTCGACGCGGTGACGGTCGGCTTCGGCGTGCGCAACCTGGCCGACCTCGACCGCGGCCTACGGGAGATGGCGCGGGTGCTGAAACCCGGCGGCCGGCTGGTCATCCTCGAGATCACGCAGCCGACGCGCCCGCCGCTCTCCACCTTCTTCGCGCTCTGGTTCGACCGCGTCGTGCCGCTGCTCGGGGCGCTCTCCGACGAGCCCGAGGCCTACAGCTACCTGCCCGAGTCGGTGCGCAGCTTCCCCTCGCCCCGCGGCCTGGCGGAGAGGATGGACCGGGCCGGATTCACCGCCATCCGCTACACCGTGCTGGCGGGCGGGATCATCGCGATCCACAGCGGCGCCAAGGGTCCGCGGGCGGTCTAGTCCGATGGCCCCGGGCTCCGCGGTGCCGCCGCCGGTGACGGCGGTCCTCGACGCCTCCCAGCGCTGGCTGCCGTTGCGGCTCGGCGAGGTGGAGGACCGGCTGCGGCAGTCGATCGAGGGGTGGGGGGGCCCGCTCGGCGAGGACGCGGCCGCGACGTTGGCGGCGGGCGGCAAGCGCCTGCGGCCGATGCTCGTCCTGCTCTGCGCGGGGGAGGCGGGCGGCGAGGAGGCGATCCGGGCGGCGACCGCGATCGAGCTCGTCCACATGGCGACGCTGGTCCACGACGACGTCCTCGACGAGGCGCCGCTGCGGCGCGGGCTGCCGACGGTGGCGGCGACCTCCGGCCGCGGCCGGGCCCTGGCGACCGGCGATCTACTGCTCTCGCGGGCCTTCGCCCTGCTGAGCGAGGCGGGCGACGTCCGCTCGGTCCTGCTGCTCGCCGACGCCGCGGTGGCGCTCGCGCGCGGGGAGCTCGCCCAGCGCCAGGACGCCTTCGACCTCGCGATCACCGAGGAGCGCTATCTGGACCGTTGCCGGCTGAAGACCGCGGCGCTCTTCGAATGCGCGGTCTCCCTCGGGCACGACGACCCGGAGATGCGGCGCTTCGGCACCAAGGTCGGCCTCGCCTTCCAGCTGCTCGACGACGTCCTCGACGTGAGCGGCCCGCCGTCGCGGACCGGGAAGGCGCGGGGGACCGACCTGCTCGACGGAACCGTCACCCTGCCGCTGATCGTCGCCGCCGAGCGCGACCCGGCACTGCGGCGGATCGACCTGCGGACGCTCGACGCGGCGGGCGCGGAGGAGGTCTGTGATCGCATCGTCGCGAGCGGGGCGCTGGGCGCGGTGCGGGTCCGGGCCCTCGACCTGGTCGCCGACGGCAAGCGGGCCCTGGGCCGCACGAGCTTCGACGCCGAACAGCGGCGGCTGCTCGAGCTGGTCGCCGACGGCGTGGTCCAGCGGTACAGCTGACCCGCGGAGCGGCAAACCGGAGTACCATCAACTGGATGCTTGGAAATATCGGCCCCCTCGAGATCATCGTCGTGCTCATCATCGCGTTGATCGTCTTCGGCCCCAAACGCCTGCCGGAGCTCGGCAACAGCCTCGGCAAGGGCATCCGCGAGTTCAAAGACTCGGTCACGGGGGAGGGCAAGGACGACGACCGCGACGACGACGTGCGCGCGATCAGCGCCTCGAAGGCCGCCGCCACCCCGGTCGAGCAGCCACCGACCAATCCGGTCGAGGCTGAAGAGGCCGAGGTCGCCCACGACAAACGCAGCTGAGGAACGAAGTTGCCGCGCCGCGTCCGGCCGGTCTCCCACGAGGACCAGCTCACCCTCGTCGAACACCTCGACGAGCTGCGCCAGCGGCTGATCGTCTGCCTGGTCGTCTTCGCCGTCGCCCTGGCGCTCTGCTTCTGGCAGAACCACCTGCTGCTGGAAATCGCCCAGAGCCCGTTGCCGAGCGGCCACAAGAAGCTGATCACCTTCGGCGTCACCGAGCCGTTCACGACCACCCTCACCGTGAGCGCCTACGGGGCGGCGGTGCTGGCCGCGCCGTTCATCCTCTGGGAGCTCTACGCCTACATCCTGCCCGCCTTCAGCCCGGCGGAGAAACGGGTCGTGCTGCCGATCCTGCTGCTCTTCCCGATCCTCTTCGTCGGCGGCGTGGCGTTCGCCTACTTCGCGGTGATGCCCGCCGCCCTGCACTTCCTGCTGGGCTTCAACGACGCCCAGTTCAACATCCAGGTGCGGGCGCGCGACTACTACAGCTTCTTCTCGATGACGATGTTGGCGGGCGGGCTGATCTTCCAGCTGCCGATGGTGATCCTGGCGGTGACGCGCCTCGGCATCGTGCGGATCGACCAGATCACGAAGAACCGCCGTTACGCCTACCTCGTGATCGCGATCATCGCCGCCGCGTTGCCCGGCGTGGACCCGATCTCGATGCTGATCGAGATGGTCCCCCTATTGGTTCTCTTCGAGTTGAGTATCCTGCTGGCACGCTGGTTCGGCCGACCGGGCGGGGTGGGCGCGGCCGAACCGACCACGCAGGAGTGAGAAGGGGCTGAGTCACCGATGGCGCAGGGCAGCAACGAGCATCGAATGGTCTTCGACATCCGCGGCCGCAGGCGGCACGTGGTCAAAGTCGTCTACGCGATCCTCGCGATCCTGATGGCGGCCAGCCTCTTCCTGGTCACCGGGGCGATCAACATCAACTCGCTCTTCGGCACCAGCTCGAGCGGCGAAAGCGCCGCCGAGAGCTTCGAAAAGCAGGCCGAACACATCGAAACGAAACTGGCGAGGTCGCCCGAAGACGAAGACCTGCTGGCGAACCTGACCCGCACGCGGATCAACGCGGCAAACTCGATGATCACCAACGGCAAGGGCGAATCGACCGACGGCATCGAAGAAATCAAGGGCCAGCTCGCGCTCGCCAGCGAAGGCTGGTCGAAATACGTCGACGCCGCGAGCGAACCGAGCGCGGGCCTGGCGATCCAGGTCGCCCCGGCGATGTTCCAGCTTGCCGAACTCTCCTCCGGCGGCGAAGCGGCGCTGGAAAACGTCAAAGCCGCCACCGAAGCCGAGCAGATCGTCGCCCAGCGCCGCCACGACCTGAACAGCTGGAGCACGCTCGCCCTCTACGCCCTCTTCGCCCAGAACTACAAACTGGCCGAAGAAGCAAAAGAAGAAGCGATCAAGCTGGCGAACACGAAGTTCGAACGCGAATCCTTCGAAAACAAGTACGAAGAAGTCGAAAAAAACGCCAAAGAATTCGGCAAGCGCCTGAAGATCGAAAAGGCCACGAACAGCCAGGCCGGCGGCGGCAAAGAAACGCTGGAAGGTCCGATCCAGGGCCTCGGCGGCACCCCCCTTGGCGGCGAATAGCGCCTCGACCCCGCCAGGCGCCCGAGTGGGCCGTGTAGGGCTCGAACCTACGACCTTGAGATTAAGAGTCTCCTGCTCTACCAACTGAGCTAACGGCCCCGGACGCCGGATTATAGGAATCCGGGATGTGCGGGGACGGCAGCAAGGACGGCGGACCGGTTGAAGCTGGCGACTGGGGGACGCCCGCCCCCGACGACCCGCGGGCCCCAGGGTTGGTCGCCGCTTCGGTCAGGAGTCTCTGTGTCGAGTTTGGGTCGCTGAGAGACCAAAACTCGACGCGCGTCCGCGCGGACCCCGCCCCTACCGTTGCGCGCAGTACTTTTCGAGCCCGACCCCTTCGATCACCAGGCCGTCGGCGAAGGTGAAGATGCCGTGGCTGCGGAGGATGTGGTCGGAGCAGCGGGCGGCGACGTAGCTGCGGGTGACGCCGCCGGCGGTGTAGCGGCGGCCGATCTTGACGTCGATGTGGGTGATCGCGCCGAGGCCGCCCGCCAGTTCGGGGAGGTCGACGGTGGCGCGATAGCGGAATTCGCCGGGGCGCTTTTCGATCGGCACGAGGAAGGCGTAGGTCTGGGTGGCGGGCACCTGGATGCGGGCGTGGACGACGACGGTGGGGTGGCCTTCCTGGCGGGGGCCGTTGAAGAGGGTGAGCGCGGAGCCGGTCGGGATCGGGCCGCCGGGGAGGGAGACGAGGGCTTTTAGCTTGCCGGTGCCGACGATCGCGCTTTTGCAGATGGCGCGCGCTTCCTCGACGCTCGCCGCGGCGATCCGTTCGGGGGCGCAGGTCGGCAGTCCGGCGACGTCGAGGCGCCCGTCGCGGTCGAAGTCCACGACCACCTGGGTCAGGGCGGGCGGCGCGCCGCCGCCCGGTTTGGCGAGGTCGAGGTAGCCCTCGAAGCGGACCGGGGCGAAGGCCCTCTTCGGCAGGTTGAGCGGCTGGAAGTCGGCGTTCACCTTCAGCCGGATTTCGCGCGTTTCGACCAGCGCCGCGCCGAGGGCCCCCTCGGCGAGCATCGCGCAGGCGAGCAGGGCGAGGAAGAAGGGGAGGGCTCTCCTCACTCGGTGTGGCATGGCGAGGTCAGCAGCGATTGCAGGTGGCTGCCGTCCGCGAAGGTCAGCTTGCCGAAGACCTGAAGCCGACCCCCGGCGCATTCGGCTTCGGCGTACCCGACCTTGTGGCCGTGGCGCACGTAGGTGCGGCCGAATTGCGTTTCGGCGAGGATCGCGGCCCCGTCGCCGCCCGCGATCGGCGGGAGCTCGATCTCGGTCCGGTAGCCGTAGCGGCCGTGGTGGATCCTTTCGACCGAGAACGGCACGAGCAGGGCCTGGGGCGAGGGCACCGTCTCGTAGGCGTGGGCGATCAGGGTGGGCCGGCCGCCTTCCGGCGGGGCGTTGAAGACCGAGATCGGCGAGCTGATCGTGAACGGCGCCTTGCCCGGCATCTCCACCCGCGCCTTGCCGGTGCCGGTCCCCAGCAGCGCGCCCCCGCAGCGCTTGCGCGCCTCCGCCGGCGTCGTGCCTTCGAGGCGCGCCACCGTGCAGGTCGGCACGCCCTTGAAGTTCAGCTTGCCGTGCTTGTCGAATTCGAAGATCAGCGTCCTCAGCGCGGGAGGCTGGTCCCCGTTCAGCGTCTTGATCCGGACGATGCTGCCGAAGCTGGCGGGCACGGTGCCGTGTGCGGGGAAGGCGCGCGGCTCGAATTCGGCGGTGGCGCTGACCTTCAGGTTGCCGATCTGGGTCGTGATCGCGGCGGCGACCGCGGCGCAGGCGAGGACGATGGCGGTCGCCGCGCCGACGATCAGGGCCGCGCGACGCCGCCTCACCTCAGGCTCCCTTGCAGTGTTTGATGATGATGCCGTTCAGTTTCGTGCCTTCGGCGAATTCGGTTTCGACTTTCGCCTGCAGCTTGCCGCTCGGGCAGCCCGCGTTGGCGTAGCTCAGCTTCTGGCCCTTGAAGGTCCAGCGTTTGCCGATCGTCAGCCGGCCTTCGAGCGGAATCCCGGCGCCGCCCGCGATCTCCGGGATCTTCGCTTCGGTGCGGAAGCCGAACGGCCCGGCGTGCACCTTCTGGATTTCGACCGGGACGATGTAGGTCGTCGGCGCCGGCACGGCGAGGTAGGCGTGCGCGAGCACCGTCGGGTTGCCGTTGTGCGGGGCGGCGTTGAAGATCGTGATCGGCGAGCTCGCCTTGAACGGCTTCTGTTCCGGGAAGGCGATCAGGGCGGTGCCGTAGCCCTCGCCGACGATCGAGCCCGCGCAGACCTTGCGCGCCGTCGCCGAGGTGGTCGCCGCCAGCTTGGCTTTCGTGCAATACGGGAGGCCTTTGGTGACGACCGCCCCGTGCTTGTCGTACCAGACGGTCAGCGTCTTCAGGATCGCCGGCAGGCCGCCGTCGGTGGCGGCGATGTGGCCTTCGCCGTGCAGCGTGATCGGCGCGGTCCCGTGTTTGGGCAGCGTCGTCGGCGTGAAGCCGCCTTCGGCCACGACTTCGATCGGCCCGGCCCGCAGCACGATCGTCGCCAGCGCGACCCCGCCCATCGCCAGCAGCGCGACGACGGTCAAGGCCGCCGTCCTTAACACACTCTTCCGCATAGGTTCGCTCCTCCCGTGGCTCCCGCGCGCCAAACTACCACGGGTGGGAAGCAGCAGGAGCAGGGGGAGCGAGCGGCCCCGCCGTGCGGGCGCGGGTCGAGGCGTCCCCTGGCTGCTCCGCCACCCGCGCGAGATCCTGCTGATCGCGGCGATCGTCCTCGCCGCGCTGGCGGTGATCGGCACGGGGGTCGACTCACGGCTCGACCCGACCACGCTGACCGTCCCCGGCAGCGCCTCGGCGGAAGCCAACGCGATGCTGGAAGAACACTTCGGCCCCTCGGCGCCGTTCGCGATCCTGCTGCGCGGCCCGGCCGACGCGCTCGAAGAACAGGGCCCGCGCCTGGTCCGCGCGCTGCGCGCCGAACCGACCGTATCGACGCTCTCGCCCTGGGACAACGGGTCAGTCGAAGGGCTGCGCCCGAGTCCCGGACGGGCGCTCGTCCTCGCCGACTTCCACGTCGACACGAAGACGGCGGTGAACGAGACCGTGCCGCGACTGGAAGAGATCCTCGCCGAGAACGTGTCGGCGCCGGTGCGGGCGACGCAGACCGGCTACGCGACGCTCTCGCGGGCGCTGCAGACGGAATCGATCGACGCGGCCGAGCGCGGCGAGCTGATCGCGCTGCCGATCCTGCTGATCGTCCTGCTGCTCGTCTTCCGCTCGCCGATCGCGGCGCTGATCCCGCTCGGCTTCGGCGCGATCACCGTGCTCGCCTCGCGCGGCATCCTCTACTTCCTCACGAGCTGGTTCTCGATCGACGCCTTCGCGCTGACCGTCTGCACGATGATCGGCCTGGCGCTGGGCGTCGATTACGCGCTGCTGATGGTGTCGCGCTTCCGCGAGGAGCTCGAGGGCGGCGCCGAGCCGGTCGAGGCGGCACGGCAGACGCGGCGCCACGCGGGCCGCACGGTCGCGTTCGCGGGCTCGACGCTGCTGCTCTCGATGCTCGTCTCGCTGCTGATCCTGCCCGGCTCGCTGTTGGTGTCGTTGGCCGGGACGGTGGCGATGGTGGTCGTCCTCAGCGTCGCCGTGGCGACCCTGGTCGGGCCGGCGATCCTCACGCTGGTCGGCCGCAACGTCGACCGCTGGCGGCTCGGGTCGGCGGCGCGGGCCGACCGCTCGGCGGTGATGCGCTTCGTCAACGGGGCGCTGCGCCGGCCGCTGCTCGCGGCGGTCGTGATCGGCGCGATCCTGCTGGCGCTGGCAGGGCCGGCGATCGGCCTGAAGCTGGGCCCGCCGAGCCCCGAACAGCTGGCCAAGGACGCCCCTGCGCGGGAGAACGCCGAACTGATCGACCACTCGATCGGCTCGGGCTGGGACGCCCCGTTCCAGGTCGTCGCCACGAACCCCGACGGGCCGATCACCGACGCGGGCAGCATGGCGGCGCTCGAGCACTTCCAGCACAAGGTGGCGAAGCTCGAAGGGGTCAAAGTCGTGATCGGCCCGCAGGCGGCCGCCAAGCGGGTGAAACCGCTGCAGGAATTCGGCAACTCGGCGCTCGCCTCGCGCGGCAACCTCGGGCCGGTGAAGGAACTGGGCAAGCTGGGCCGCGAACTCGACGTCGCCGCGGGCGGCGTGGGCGAACTGCGCAGCGGCATCACCGAAGCGAGCGCCGGCGCCGGCCTCCTCGCGCTCGGCTCCGACCACGCCGGCGAAGGCGCCAAGCTGATCGCCCGCGGCCTCGGCCGCGCCGCGGGCGGGAGCCGGCGCGCGATCGACGCCCTCGAACGCCTGGCCAACGGCAACGAAAAGCTCACGGAAGCTTTGTTGGAAGCGGCGATCGGTGCCCAGACGATCCGGGTCAGCGCAATCAACTCCATCGCGAGCACCCTCAACTACAACGGCAAAAAGGCCCAACGCGAACAGCTCCGCGCTTTGCGGGCCGAGCAGAACGAAACCCTGCCGCGCCTCATCGACCCGACCAAAGTCACGGTCGAAAAGCTCCAGGCTGCGGAGGCGAAGCTCAAGGAAGCGGCGCCCGGGGATCCGAACGCCGCGGCGGCGCTCGAATCGGTCGAGGGAGCGTTGGCGGCGATCACCGGCACGAACCCGGCGACCGGCCAGCCCTACGCGGAAAACTATGCGGGTCTCACCGCCGAACTCGAAGGCCTCCAGGAACGGTTGGGGCAGGACGCCGAACTCAACAAGAGGACGTCGTCCTTCATCTACTCGTCGATCCACGAATTGCACCGCACGGGCCGGGCAACCGGCCGGCTGATCGAAGGCCTCTACCGGCTCCACAAGGGCGCGAACACGCTCGCCCACGGCGCCAACAAACTGGCGAATCGGGCGAGCGCGCTGGGCACCGGGATCAAACGGCTGACCACCGGGGCGGCGTCGTTGGTCAGCGGGCTGGCCCGGCTGAGCGGGGGTGCCGAAGCGCTCGAACGGAACCTGGCCGCGGGGGCGGTCGAAGTCGAACCGCTGGAAAGCGGGCTCGCCGAAGCGAGCGCCCAGGTGCTGGAAGGCAAGGCGAAGATCCGCCGCCAGGCGGGCAGGGTCCACGACGAGACGCCGGGCCTGTTCAACTCCGGGTACTTCGTGCTGTCGGCGCTCGACGGGGCGCCGCCCGGGCCGCGCGAAAAAGCGGCGTCGACGATCGATCTGAACAAAGGCGGGCAGGCCGCCTCGATGCTGGTGATCTCGCGGTACGAATTCAACTCGCCCGGGTCGATCCGGCTGAACCAGGAACTGGCCGCCGCGGCGGGCGAACTGGGGCAGGACGCGAACCTGCGGACCGGCGTGGCGGGCGGCGCGGCGCAGCTGAACGACTACAGCAAGATCACCCGCGACCGGATCCCCTGGATCATCGCGCTGATCACCTTCGTCACCTTCCTGGTGCTGGTGGTGGTGCTGCGGGCGCTGCCGCTGGCGGCGATCGCGGTGGGGCTCAACCTGCTCACGGTCGGCGTCGCGTTCGGCGTCCTGACGCTGCTCTTCCACGTGCCCGAAGACTGGCCGCTGGGCGGCCACAACTACGTCGACGCGGTCGGCGCGTGCATGATCTTCGCGGTCGTCTTCGGGCTCTCGATCGACTACGCGGTCTTCCTGCTCAGCCGCATGCGGGAGCGCTACGACGCGGGTGACGACAACGCGACCGCGGTCCGCTACGGCCTCGAGAGGACGGCCCGGGTGATCACCGGCGCCGCCGTGATCATGCTGGCGGTCTTCGTCGTCTTCGCCGGCGAGCCGATCGCGACGGTGAGCCAGCTCGGCATCGGCCTGACCGTCGCGGTCGTCCTCGACGCGACCGTCGTCCGCATCGTGCTCCTGCCGGCGCTGATGCTCCTGCTGGGCGACCGCGTCTGGTGGCTGCCCCGGCCGCTCGCGCGGGCGCTGCCGCGGCTGAACGTGTAGCGGAAGTCCCAGAGCGCCGGCATCGGACCCGGCGAGGACCGAGATCAGGCGCGACGGCCGGACCGATCCAGGCGGTCCGGCCGTCGCGATCGAGGCGGGCGCTACTTCTTCTTCGGTTCCGGCTTCGGCGTGCAGCCCTGCGTCGTCGAGGCGTCGATCGTGGTGCCGTCGGCGAAGGTGAAGGCGCCGCGGTACTTCAGCTTCTTCGAGGCCGGGCACTTCGCGTTGACGAAGCTCATCTTCTTGCCCTTGTAGGTCCAGGACTTCTGGATCTTCACCTTGAAATCGGTGATCACGCCGACGCCGCCGGCGATCGGCGGGATCGTGACGTCGAGGCGGGGGCCGTAGCCTTCCTTGCCGTAGTTGGAGACCGTGCCGACGAGGACCAGGGTGGTCTGGATCGGCGACTGGCCGTAGGCGTGGAGGAGGACCACCGGTTTGCCGCCCTGGGGGGCGCCGTTGAACGCGGTGACCTTGGTCGGCTCGGTGTAGAGGACGCTCAGCGGCAGCAGGGTCGTGGCCGAGCCGCTGCCGATCTTGGCCTTGCCGCAGGCCGCTTCCGCCGCTTCGGTGGTCGTGTTCTGCAGCTGCGACGGCGAGCAGGTCGGCAGGCCCTTGGTGGACAGCGACAGGTTCTTGTCGAAGTCGATGACGTCGTGGACGGCCGGGCTCGGCACGCCGCCGTCGCTTTTACCGGTCTTGACCTCGACGTTCAGGGTGGCCGGGGAGGCCTTCTTCTTGAAGAGGGCCTTCGGCGCGACCGTGGCTTCGATCGACTGCGTGTTGCCGTCGGGTCCGGTGACGGTTTCCCCCGCGAGGGCAGTCGAAGCCGGGATCGCGATCGCCACGAGGGCGGCAAGGCTCGCGATCAGAGTGAGACGCTTGTGCATTTAGTTGCTCCTGGATCGGAAATTGAGCGGATCGCCTCCCACATCTCCCCAACCGTTCCGCGGCGCCAGAGTAGCGCGTTGATTTCCCATTAAGTCCCCGCTCGGGTGCCTTTTGGCGGGGATCGGCTCGGATACCATTCCGGCGCCCATCCGCAGGGTCGAGGGGGCCAAGGGAGGGGCAGGCGACGACCTGTGGCTGCGAAACCCCAAGGCGAGGAGAAACGCTCGGCTCCGAGCCGAGGAACCACCCCAGCGCGCATCGCCGCGATAGCGGCCCTTGCGGTGGTGGTGATCGTCCTCGCGATCGTCCTCTTCAGCGGCGGCGGGGGCCACAAGTACACGTTCATGTTCCAGAACGCGGGCCAATTGGTGAACGACAACCAGGTGATGATCGGCGGGTCGCCGGTCGGGACGGTCTCGGGGATCGACTTGAGCCCGAACAACCTCGCCGAAGTCCACGTGGAAGTGGAACAGGAACTGCACGAAGGGACGACGGCGGTGATCCGCGCCACGTCGCTTTCCGGCGTCGCCAACCACTATCTCTCGATCAGCCCCGGGCCCAACAGCAACCCGGCGCTCGAAGAAGGGGCGACCCTGGGCCTCGCCTCCACCACGACGCCCGTGGACGTCGACCAGCTCTTCAACAGCTTCCCGAAGAAGGTGCGCGAAGGCCTGCAGAACTTCATCAAGGGCAACGGCGAGATCTACGCCGGACGCGGACCGGAAGCGAACGAAAGCTACAAGTACTTCGGCACGGCGCTCAACCGTGCGACCGCGTTCGCCGAAGAACTGAACGCCGACGAAGCGCTGCTCTCCAAGTTCCTCGTCAGCTCCAGCAACCTGACCAGCGCCGTCGCCGGGCGCGGCGCACAGCTCTCGAGCGCGATCTCCCACGCCAACCAGGCCTTCCAGGCGATCAGCAGCGAGAACGTGGCGCTCGAACGAGCGCTGGAGGAGCTGCCGCCGGTGATGCGCCAGTCGAACACGACCTTCGTCAACCTGCGGGCGGCGCTCGACGACGTCGAACCGCTTATCGACACGGCGAAGCCCGCGACCAAGAACCTCGCCCCGTTCCTCGCCGAACTGCGTCCGGTCCTGAACAAGTTCATCCCCTTCACCCGCAACCTCGGGCTGGCGCTCGACCGTCCCGGCCCGCACAACGACACGATCTCCCTGCTGAAGGACCTGCCGGTCGTCCAGCAGCGCGCCGCGCACGCGTTCCCGCACGCCGAAGCCGCGATCGCCGCCTTCCAGCCGCAGCTCAATTTCGCCCGCTCCTACACGCCCGACCTCTTCAACGCGCTGGGCAACCTTGGCGTCGCGGCCGGTGGTTACGACGGCAACGGCAAGTACGTGCGGGCATCGATCTCCGGAGCGAACCTGTTCAAGTACGACAACGGCAAGCTCGTACCGATCACCCGCGGCGAACAGTTCAACGGCTTCACCTCGACCTCGACGCCGCGCCGCTGCCCGGGCGGCGCCACGCAGCCGGCCGCCGACGCGTCGAACCCCTACGTGAACCCGCCGCACGGCGGCAGCTCCGTCAACCCGTCCGAATGCGACGTCGACCAGGGGACGGGCGGATGAAAAAGGTGCTGGCCGGCCTGGTCGTGGTGGCGGCCGTCGTCGTCGCGATCGTGCTGATCGCGGGCGGCGGCTCGGGCGAAGGCTACGTCGTGCGGGCGGTCTTCGAGAACGGCTCGTTCATGGTCCCCGGGGAGCAGGTGCGCGTCGCCGGCGCCAACGTCGGCACGATCAAGTCGGTCAGCGTCTCGCTGCCGGGCGAACCGACCGCCGAAGAAGGCGGCAAGCTCGTCGACGTTCCCGGCAAGGCGATCCTCGAGCTCGAAATCACCGACCCGAGCTTCCAGGACTTCCGCCAGGACGCCGGCTGCGAAATCCGCCCCCAGTCGCTGATCGGCGAGAAGTACGTGAACTGCCACCCGACCGAGCCGCGGGCGCCGGGCGAGCAGCCCCCGCCGCCGCTGCGGCAGATCCCGGCGGGCGAACCGGGCGCCGGCCAATACCTGCTGCCGCTCGGCCACAACCAGACGACGGTCGACCCGGACCTGATCAACAACATCAACTCGCTGCCCTACGCGCAGCGCTTCCGGCTGATCTTCAACGAACTCGGCGCCGGGCTCGCGGGGCGCGGTCAGGACCTCGAGGCGGCGATCAAGAAAGCCAACCCGACCCTCCGCTCGGTCGACAAGCTCTTCGGCGAGCTGACCGAACAGAAAAACGAGCTCGCCCGGCTGGCCGCCGAATCGCAGGAAATCCTCGAACCGCTGACCCGCGAAAAGGAACACGTGGTGGGCTTCCTCGCCCACTCCGGCGAAGCGGCGGAAGCGAGCTCCGAACACGGGGCCGAACTGGAAGCGGCGCTGCGGAAGTTCCCCACCTTCCTGGTCGAGTTCCGCGAAACGATGAGGAACCTGAAGGAGTTCTCCGACGCCGGCACGCCGCTGCTGAAGAGCCTCGGCGTCGCCGCCCCGTCGCTCACCGACGCGACCAGGACCTTGACCCCGTTCTCCGAAGCGACGACGGTCGCCCTGAAGAGCCTCGCCACGGCCGGTGAAGCATCGGGTCCGGTGTTCGCCCAGTCGGTTCCGGTGGTGAAGAAGGCGGGCAAGCTCGCCAAGACGGGCGTCGTCCCGACCAAGGAACTCGCCGCCCTCTTCGGCAGCCTCGAAGAAACCAAAGGCTGGCAGCGGCTCACCGAACTGATCTACAACTCGACCGCCGCGTTCAACGGGTTTGACAAATACGGGCATTACGGGCGGGCTCTGGTGACGTTGGGCCTCTGCCTCGAATACAAAGCGACCGAAGCCGGACAGTCGAGTTGTTCGGCGCGTTTCAACGGGCCATTCCACTCGGAACCTCAGAATGCAAGCGCCTCCGTCGCTCAGCTTCTGCAGCTGCTGCGCGAACGAAGGGCTGAACAGAGCGGCGGCACGAGCACCGGCGAAGAAGGCTCGACCGCAACGACCGGGTTGAGCAGCGCGCACTCGGCCGAACCGTCGGCGCCCGCCGAACGCGTCCAGGGCGAACGCGAAGAAGAAACCGGACTCGGCGAAGCCCGGCAAACCGAAGGGGGCACCGAACCCCTTCTCGACTACCTCCTGGGCCAATGAGGAACCGCAACGGAGGATTCGCGGTGAGCCCGGTGTTGGTCGGCGCGGTGACCGTGCTGGTGATCATCGTCGCCGTCTTCCTCGCCTACAACGCGAACAACGGGCTGCCGTTCGTCTCGACCTACAACATCAAGGCGCGGGTGCCGAACGCCGACGCCCTGGTGAAGGCGAACGAGGTGCGGATCGGCGGCGCCCGCGTCGGCGTGGTGAAGTCGGTGGTGCCGGTGCAGTTGCCCGACGGTGGGGTGGAGGCCGAACTGACGCTGAGCCTCGACAAGAGCGCCGAACCGATCCCGAAGGGCTCGACGCTGCTGATCCGGCCGAAATCGCCGCTCGGGCTGAAGTACCTGCAGATCACCCCGGGGACCTCGAACGAACCGATCAAGGCCGGCGAAACGATCCCGGTGCGCTACGCGAAGCCGGAACCGGGCGACATCGACAAATTCTTCGACATGTTCAACGCGCCGACCCGCAAGGGGATCCAGCGCAACCTGGCCGGGTTCGGCAACGCGCTCGCGGGCCGCGGGCCGCAGCTGAACGAAGCGATCGGCGCGCTGCGGGGCCTGGTCGAACAGGGTGAGCCCGCGGCGGCCAACCTGGCGGCGCCGAGCACGAACTTCGCCGGCTTCTGGCGGGCGCTTGAGGCGCTTTCGGCGACCGTCGCCCCCGTCGCGGAGGAGCAGGCGAGCATGTTCGCGGTCCTCGACCAGACCTTCACCGCCTTCGCCCACGTCTCGCGGCCCTACATCCAGGAAACGATCGAGCAGGGGCCGCCGACGCTGGAAACGGTGAACGCCGGCCTGCCGAAGGTGAACCCCTTCCTGCACGACACGGCGCGCTTCTTCACCGCGTTGCGTCCCGGCGCGAAGGCGCTGCAGGAAACCTCGCCGATCATCGCCGAATCGCTGCGCGCCGGCGTCCCGGCGCTGAACGCGTCGCCGGTCCTCAACAACCAGCTCCCGCCGACCGCGGAAGCGCTGCTCGCGTTCCAGCAGTCGGAAGGCGTCTTCACCGGGCTCGGCCTGCTCACCGACCTGAACCAGAACCTCAAGGAGCCGCTCGAATACATCACCCCGGCGCAGACCAAGTGCTTCTACGGGACGCTCCTCTTCTCGAACCTCTCCAGCTCGAACAGCCAGGGGAACAAGTACGGAAAGTGGCTGAACGTGATCTCGTTCGAGCCGGCGACCGGCCCGAACTCCGAGGGGGGACAGGCTTCGGCACCCGCCTCCGGGCCGAAGCAGAATCACCTCCACTTCAACCCGTACCCGCAGACCGGCGCCCCCGGGCAGCACAACGGGTGTGAAGCCGGCAACGAAAAGTACATCCCCGGAAAGACCGTGATCGGCAACACCGAAGTGTGGGGCACGGACACCCGCGAATTCGCCGCAGAAGGTCAGGAATGAGCGCGGACGCCAAACAATCCAAACGGGTCGGCGCCGCGCCGAAGAAGCGCCGCCGCGGCAAGCCGCGCGTGCCGAACTGGCTGATCGCGGTGATCTTCATCCTGATCTTCACGATCGGGCCGTACCTGGCGTTCACCAAACACATCCCGTTCACCAGCTATGGGTACGAGTTGAAGGCGACGTTCACCAACTCGGCGAACATCTCGGTGAAGTCGCCGGTGCGCATCGCCGGGGTGGAAGTCGGCAAGGTGATCAAGACCGAACGCGACGGCGACGCGACCACGGTCACCTTCACCGTCGACGACGCCGGGCGGCCGATCCACAAGGACGCCTTCGCCACGGTGAAGCCGCGGATCTTCCTCGAGGGCAACTTCTTCGTCGACCTCGACCCGGGCAGCCCCGGCTCGCCCGAACTCGGCAGCGGCGGCACGATCCCGATCAGCCACACCTCCACCGCGGTGCAGATCGACGAAGTGCTGACCGCGCTCCAGTCGCCGGTCCGCGCCGACCTCGGCCGCCTGCTCGAGAGCTACGGCACCGCGCTCACCCACGAGCCGACCGCCGCAGAAGACGCCGACCAGCTGCCGATGGTGAGGGGCCTCTCCGGCGGCCAGGCGCTCAACAAGACCTTCCAGTACGGCGGTGAAGCGGGCAGATACAGCGCCCAGGTGACCCAGGCCTTGACCGGCACCCAGAAGCACGACCTCGCCAGGCTCGTCTCCGGCTCCGCTCGCGCGTTCCAGGCCTTCAGCGCCGACCAGGCCGCGCTGCAGGGTCTGATCGACAACTTCGACGTCTTCACCGGCGCCCTCGCCAACCAGTCGGAAAACCTGAAGACCACCGTCCACGAGCTGGCGCCGACGCTCCAGACCGCGCACACGTCCTTGGTCAGCCTCGATCGCTCGCTGCCGCCGCTGCGCACCTACGCGATCGAGTTCAGGCCGGCGGTCGCCGAGCTGCCGGGCCTGATCCAGGCCTCGAAACCGTGGCTCGAACAGGTGCGGCCGCTGCTTTCCGGCAAGGAGGCCGGCGGCGCGGTGAAGCTGCTGGCCGAATCCACGCCGGGCCTGGCCGGGGCGGCACAGGCGGGGAAGGCGGTCGCGCTCCCGCAGGCCAACCAGCTCAGCCAGTGCACGACGAAGGTGCTGGTGCCGACCTCCGAAGAGCCGATCAGAGACCAGTTCAGCGACGGCGGTCCGAACTACCGCGACTTCTGGCGCCTCCTGTCCGACTTCGCGAGCGCGAGCCAGAACTTCGACGGCAACGGGCCGTATGTCCGAGCGCAGGGGGGCGGTGGCCCTGTGCTGCTCGAAGAATTCAACCCCACGCTGGGAAACGTCCCCCAGCAGCACCAGTTCTCCCGTGCGGCAGAAGTGCCGTTGGGCACGCAGCCGCAGCTCCAGGGTCAACCCGAAGCGCGTCCGGATGTCCGTTGCGAAACCAACCCGGTGCCACAGATCAACAGTGGCCCCGGCCAGGTGGGCCCGACGGGCGTGAAGGTGGTGCCACCGCGCTGATGGCAACCCAGACTCCCAAACCGACCCCGACCCCGGAACGCCGCAGCCGCATCGGCCACTTCGGTGCCTGGCTCACCCGGCAGGCGCGCGGTCGCCGCACGGACACGATCGCGATCCTCGTCCTCGCCTTCGTCGGGATCGTGATGATGCTCGGGATCTTCACCCAGCAGAAAGCGTCCTTGCCGTCGTGGCTGCCGTTGGTCGGTGAAGAATTCGAGAACATCTCGGCCGAATTCACGACCGCCCAGGCGGTCACCCCGGGCCAGGGTCAGGCGGTGGACGTCGCCGGGCTGCAGATCGGCAAGGTGTCGTCGGTCGACCTCGAAGACGGCCACGCGATCGTCGGCATGCAGATCGAGCCCAAGTACATGCAGCTGATCCATCCCGACGCGCACTTCCTGCTGCGGCCGAAAACCGGGCTCAACGACATGACCGTCCAGATCGAACCGGGGACGGGCAAGGGCCATGTCGAAGACGGGCACCGGTTCCCGTTGGCGCAGACCGAAGCGAACGTCCAGCTGGAAGCGCTGTGGAACAGTCTCGACGCCGACACGCGCCAGTACATCCAGCTGCTGGTGGCGGGCGGGGCGCAGGGCATCGGCGGCCGCGGCGTCCAGCTCGGCAACGCCCTGCGGCGCTTCGAGCCCTTCGTCGAGTACACGGCGAAACTGAACAAGGCGATCGCCGCGCGCCGCACGGAGCTGGCGAAGGTGATCCATGACTTCGGCGAGCTGACCACCGAACTCGGCAGGCACGACGCCCAGATCCGGCGCTTCGTCGGCTCCTCGGAAAAGGCCCTCGGCAACTTCGCCCACCAGCAGGTGGCGCTGGAAGAAGCCTTCGAAGAGTTCCCGGAAACGCTGAAGGTGGCGAAGGAAGGGCTGGCGAGCTCGAACGAATTCTCGACCGTCGCCCTGCCGACCCTCACCAAGCTCATCCCGCAGGCGCAGGCCTCGACGCCCGCCTTCAAGGCGACCGAGCGCCTGTTCAGCCAGACCACGGCGCCGATCCGCGACGGCATCCGCCCGTTCTCGCGCGAAGTTCGTCCCCTGTTGACCTCCGCCAACGAGAGCTCGAAGCCGCTGGAAAAGACCGTGCGCAGCTTCGGCGAAAGCATCCGCGGGCTGAACTCGTTCTTCAACGAACTTGCCTACAAGCCGAAGGGCAAGCAGAGCTTCCTCTTCTACCTGCCGTGGGTGAACCACGACATCAACTCCGCCTTCAGCCTCGAAGATGGCGGCGGCGCGTTGCTGCGCAGTCAGGTGAACCTGAGCTGTACCGGTGCCACGCTCGCCGGCGGGACCCTCGAATTGAACAAAGACGAACAGCTCCTGACGCTGCTCGACCTCATCGGCGCGCCACGACCGCCTGAACTTCCGAACCCGTTTGGTGGGCCGGGCCATTGCGCGGTTTCTGAAGACGCGGCAAAGGACATCAAATGAGCAAGCGCGCCCCCAGCACCACGCAACTCCTGGTGATCACCGCCTTCGCCCTGGCGTGCTTCGGGATCCTGCTCTTCCTCTGGGTCACCTTCGGCGGCCCGACCCCGTTCAAAGCAAAGAGCTACCAGATCACCGTGCCCTTCACCGAGGCCTCGCAGCTGGCCGAACAGTCCGACGTGCGGATCTCCGGCGTCGACGTCGGCAAAGTCGAAAGCATCGAACTGGGTCCGAACGGGCACGAATCCGTGGCGCTACTGAAGATCGACGACAAGTACGCGCCGCTGCCCGAGGGCACGCGGGCGATATTGCGGACGAAGACGCTCCTCGGTGAGACCTACGTGGAACTGACGCCCGGGTCCAAGGAAGAACCGCCGCTGGAAGACGGGGCCCAGCTGCCCGCGGCCCAAGTCGCCGAATCGGTCCAGCTCGACGAGATCTTCCAGACCTTCGACCCGGAAACCCGCCGTGCCTTCCAGACCTGGATGCAGGAAGCGGCCGTCGCGATCGAAGGGCAGGGGCAGAACCTCTCCTACGCGATCGGCAACTTCGAACCGACCTTCGAGGAATACGAACGCCTCTTCCGCGTCCTGAACAGCCAGCAGCTCGCGGTGTCGAAGCTGTTCAGCAACGGGGCCAAGACGTTCGAAGCGCTGCGCGGGCGCGAAGGCGAACTCGCGAACCTGATCCGCAGCTCCAACGAGCTCTTCAAGACGACGGCGAGCCGCGACAAGGACATCGAAGCGCTGTTCCGCGCCTTCCCGACCTTCGAGGAAGAGTCGCGCCTCACCGTGGCGCGCCTGCAAGGCTTCGCCACCAACGCCGACCCGCTCTCGAGACAGCTGGTCCCGGTCGCCGAACAGCTCTCGCCGACGTTGATCAAGTTCGGCGAACTGGCGCCGGAAGCGCAGAAGCTCTTCGAAGCGCTTCCCGCGGCTGAGCGCGAGGCGCCGACCGGCTTCCCGGCGCTGCGCAAATTCTTCCGCGACGAGTTCCCGCCGCTCCTGCGCGCGTTGGACCCGTTCGTCCGCAACCTGAACCCGATCGTGACCGGGCTCGGCCTCTACAAGAGGGAGGTCACCTCGTTCTTCGGCAACCTCGCAGCAGCGACGAACGCCGAACTCACGGAAACCAACGCCGCCGGCCAGAAGATCCACTTCCTGAGAACCATGGGTCCGGTCAACGCGGAATCGATCGCCAGCTATCCGAAGCGGCTCGCCATCAACCGCAACAGCGCGTACAGACAGCCCGGGTGGGCCGAAGAAATCCTTCATGGCCTTCCAAGCTTCAACACCTCCAATTGCAGCACCGGCCTCACCGCCGAACTCGAAGCGAACACGCTCACCAACCCCGCGTTCATCGAACGAGGGCGGCGGTTCAAAGAATCGGGCGAAGAATTCACCGCGGAAGAACGGGCCGCGAAAGCCGAAGAACTTCTCAACCGCATCAAGAAATTCGCTTTCGCCGAACAGTCGAGCACCGCCGCTGCCCCGACCCCACCGTGTAGGCAGCAGCCGAAGCTCGAATCGATCTACGGCACCGGCGAAAAGACGCAGTACCAGCACACCTTCGAACAGACCGGCCGCTGAAGAGCGGCCCGCCGTTCAGGCGGTCCGCTCGTAGGTCAGCAGCTGGATGCCGGCGCCGACGGTGCGGGCGTCGGCCAGGGTCAGCGGCACCTTGCGGCCGTCGTCGGCGAAGAGGCGCTTGCCGCCGCCGAGGGTCACCGGGAAGACCATGAGGCGGAGCTCGTCGAGGAGGTCGTTCGCGATCAGGCCCTGGACCAGGGTGGCGGAGCCGGCGACGAGGATGACGCCGTCGACCGCGTCCTTCACTCTGCGGATCGTCGCGGCGAAGTCGCCGGTGAGGATCGTCGAGTTCTGCCAGTCGGTCGACTCGAGGGTGGTCGAGTAGACGTACTTCGGCTTGGTGTTGATCATCTTGGCGAAGTCGCCCATGGCGGGATCACCTTCGCGCTGCGGCCAGGAGTCGGCGAAGCCTTCGAAGGTGACCCGCCCGAACAGCTGAGCCTCTGCCTCGACGACCTCGTCGTACTTGAATTTGTTCCCCTCGTCCCCGCGGTCGAACTCGAAGGTCCAGCCTCCGTGGGCGTAGTCCTCCGACCCACCCGGATCCTCGATGACGCCGTCCAGCGAGATGAACTCGGTGGCAACGATCCTGCCCATGATGTCCTCCTTCAGGTTGAACGGCCAAGTCCGGTCGTGCCGCGTTTCCACCTAGACGCCCGCGCCGGGAGAAACTAATCGGCTCCGACCTCGACCTTCGGGCGGGGACTCTTCCAGTCCTAGGTGTGCGGGTCTAGGTCGGCAGGGCGGCGCGGTAGCAGTAGGTGCGGTAGGGGAGGTCGAACTCGGTGCCGAGGTGGGGGTCGGTTTCGACCATGTGGCGGACGCCGGCGAGGATCTCGCGGCGGCGGCGGGAGGTGGCGGTGATGACGTAGCTGCGGGAGGCCGCCATGTCGACGAGGAGGTCGACGTCCATGGGGCGCTGCCAGTCGACGGTGAAGCGCTCGGTGGGGCCGAAGGGCGGGCCGATCTCGACGCTGTCCATGTCCATGACCTCGACGTCGGCGCTCCCCATCACCTCGGTGAGCCGGACGATCCAGTCGACGCGGTCGTCGCGGCGGTTCCAGATCAGGCCGAGGGTGCCGTTCGGTCGCAGGACCCGGGCCGCCTCGGCGGTCGCCCGCGCGGGATCGACCCAGTGCCAGGCCTGGCCGACGGTGATCGCGTCGACGCTCGCGTCGGGGAGCGGGATGTCCTCCGCCGTCCCCGCCAGCGACCGCGCCTCGGGCACCGCCGCGGCGAGCGTCTCCCGCATCTCGGTGAGCGGCTCCAGCGCGACGACGTCGAGGCCGCGCGCGACCAGCGAGCGGGTCAGCTTGCCGGTCCCGGCGCCGAGGTCAAGCACCGTGCGCGCCCCCTCCGGCACCAGCCAGTCGACCGCGGCGTCGGGATAGCCCGGCCGCGCCCGCTCGTAGGCATCGGCGGCCGCCCCGAACGACCGCGCCCGCGCCGCCTTGTCCCCGTGCTTCCCAGGCACGGACACGATCCTATGCCGCCGCGGCGACGGTGCAAGCCTCGGCGATGACGGCGACGGCCTCGCGCAGCTCCCGCACGGTCGGCAGACCGTAGCCGAGCACCAGCGCCGGCGGCTGCGGATGGGCGCGGGTGAAGTCGGCCAGGCCCTGGACGCGGACGCCCGCCGCGGCGGCCCGGCCGACCACGTCGGCCTCCTCGACCCCCGCGGGGAGCTCGAGCAGCAGGTGCAGGCCGGCGTCGATGCCGCGGACCCGCGCGGCGGGCAGCGCGGCCGCGATCGCCTCGAGGAGCGCCGCGCGCTTCTCCCGGTAGCGGGCACGCGCGGCGCGCAGGTGGCGGTCGAAGGCGCCGCTTGCGATCAGGTCGGCGAGCGCCAGCTCCTCCAGCCGCGGGCCGCCGCCGTCGAGCGTGCCGCGGGCGATCGTCGCGGCGGCGACGAGCTCGGCCGGCAGGCAGAGCCAACCCAGGCGCAGCGCCGGGGCGAGGGTCTTGGAGACGCTCCCGGCGAGGACGACGACGTCGGGCGCGAGGCCCTGCAGCGTGCCCGCCGGCCCGCGCCGGTCGTAGCGGAGCTCGGCGTCGTAGTCGTCCTCCAGGACCAGCGCGCCGCGCCCGCGCGCCCACTCGACCAAGGCAAGGCGCCGCTCCGCCGCCAGCACCGCGCCGACCGGCACGGAGTGGGCGGGGGTGACGACGACCGCGTCGGGATCGGCGCCCGTCAGCGCCCCGATGTCGAGCCCGTCGTCGTCCACCGGCAGCGGCACGAGCTCGAGTCCCGTCGACTCGATCGTCCAGGTCGCCACCGGGTAGCCGGGGTCTTCGACCGCGACGCGCCGCGCGCCCCGGCCGCGCAGGAGCTCGCAGAAGACCCGCAGGCCCTGCTGGTAGCCGGCCGTGACCACGACCCGCGCCGGCCCGACCGCCGCCGCCCGCACCCGGCCGAGGTGCTCGGCCAGCGCGTCGCGCAGCTCCGCCGCCCCCGCGTACTCCCCGTAGCCGAGGCGCGCGTCGGGGAGCTCGGCGAGCGCGCGCCGCTGCGCCCGTCCCCAGGCGCGGCGCGGGAAGAGCGAGAGATCCGGCGCGCCCGGGAAGAGGTCGATGCCGGGCGCCCCGGCGGCCGCCGAGACCGCGGCGGCGGCGGAGGCCCCGGTGGCGGCGACCGCGGCGGCGACCGTGCCGTCTTCGGTCGCGGCGGGAGCAGCCGGGGAGGATCTGGTGGCCGGCGCGACGCGCGTCCCCGACCCCCGCGCGGCGATCAGGTACCCCTCGGCGGCGAGCTGTTCGTAGGTCTCGACGACCAGCCGCCGGGAGACGCCGAGCTCCGCCGCGAGCGCCCGCGAGGACGGCAGCCGCACGTCCGGCCGCAGCCGACCGGCGCGGATCGAGTCGCGCAGCCCCGCCTCGAGCTGGGCGCGCCGCGGCGCCGCCGGGTCCCAGTCGGGCAGCAGCAGCTCCGGAGAAGCAGGCGAAGTGGTACCCGATTCCGTCACGATATTGGACCTTATCGCCACACCACAATGCCGTTAGGCTCGGCGCGAAATCGACCGAGGAGGCACCACCATGAGAATCGAGCCACGCCGGGGGCCCTTCGCCGACATCGTCGCCTGGAGCGCGCGCAGGAGCTACGGCCGCGACCTCGAGTCGGCGCGGGTCTACGCCCAGCACCCGCGGATGATGCTCGGCTGGATGCGCTACAACCGCGCCGCCGAGCGCACCCCGCACGTCCCCAAGGCACTCGCCGAGCTGGCCGTCCTGCGCGCCGCCTCAATGGTCGGCTGCGAGTTCTGCATCGACATCGGCTCCGAGTTCGCCCGCCGCAGCGGCCTCAGCGACGAGCAGCTGCTGAGCCTCCACGACGCCCACGCCTCGGGCCTCTTCGACGACGACCAGCTGCTCGTCATCGACCTCGCCACCGCGATGTCGACCACGCCCGCGGAGGTCGAAGACGACCTCATGGAGCGGGTGCGGGCGCGCTTCGGCGTCAAGGGGACGATGGAGCTCACCCAGCTGATCGCCTGGGAGAGCTCGCGCGCCCGCCTGAACGTCGCCCTCGGCCTCGGCGCCGAGGGCTTCTCCACGGGGAAGGCCTGCGCGCTTCCCTACACGGCCGCCGGCATCGACTCCATGTCGATGACGAACCGGAACTTGACGTCGCCGGCGAGCATCCGGTCGTAGGCCTCGTCGATCTGCTCCATCTGGATCATCTCGATGTCGGCGGTGACGCCGTGCTCGGCGCAGAAGTCGAGCATCTCCTGCGTCTCGGCGATGCCGCCGATCAGCGAGCCGCTCAGCGACCGCCGCCCGCGGATGAAGCTGAAGACGCCGGGCATCGGGTGCGGCTCCGGCGGCACGCCGAGGAGGACGAGCGCGCCGCCGCGCCCGAGCGTGGCGAGGTAGGCGTCGAGGTCGTGCGGCGCGGCCACCGAGTCGACGATCAGGTCGAGGCTGTTCGCCGCGCCCGCCATCGCCTCGGCGTCCTTGGAGATGACGACGCGGTCGGCGCCGAGCGCGCGCGCGTCGTCTGCCTTCTGCGGCGAGGTGGTGAAGAGCGTCACCTCGGCGCCCATCGCCTTGGCCAGCTTCACCGCCATGTGGCCGAGCCCGCCGAGCCCGACGACGCCGACCCGCGAGCCCTCGCCGACGTTCCAGTGGCGCAGCGGCGAGTAGGTCGTGATGCCGGCGCAGAGAAGGGGCGCGGTGGCGGCGAGGTCGACGTCCTCGGACACGTGCAGGCAGAAGTCCTGGTCGACGACGATGTCGTTCGAGTAACCGCCCTGGGTGATCCCGCCGGTCTGCTTTTCGACGCTGCCGTAGGTCAGCGTGCTGCCGTTCTCGCAGAACTGCTCGAGGTCTTCCGCGCAGGCCGAGCAGGTGCGGCACGAGTCGACCATGCAGCCGACCCCGGCGAGGTCGCCGACCGCGAAGCCCTCGACCTCCGCGCCGACCGCGCTGACCCGCCCGACGATCTCGTGCCCGGGGACGATCGGCCAGCTCTGTTGCCCCCACTCGCCGCGGACGAAGTGGAGGTCGGAGTGGCAGACCCCGCAGTAGAGGATTTCGATCGAGACGTCGCGCGGCCCGGGCTCCCGCCGCTCGATCGCGAGCGAGGCGAGGGGCTGGTCGGACGCGTGCGCGCCGAAGGCACTGGTCTTGGGCATGGGGGCTCCTGTCCGGTGAAGGGGATGAGAAAGACGGCGCGGAGAGCTTAGGGAACGTCGGCCGTCGGCCCGAAGGAGGCGAGCAGCCCGTCGAGCACCCGCTCGAGCCCGCCCTCGAAGGCCTTCTCGATCCGGTCGGGATCGTGGGGCGTGCGGGCGTCGATCACGATCCGGTTCACCAGCGGGTAGCGGCCGCTCTCGACGATCCCGGACATCCACGGCCGCATCCGCTCCAGCCACTCCTCCTGGGTGTAGCCGGAGCGGCGGATCGCCTCCTGCTCGGCGAGCTGGTCGAGGACCCGGCCGCGCACGTAGGCGTCGATCGTGCCGACCGCGAGCAGCATCTCGTCGATCTCCAGGCCGACGCCGTCGATCGCCGCGAGGACGCCCTCGATCATCTCGAGGATGTGCGGTCCGAGCGTCGGGCGCCCGGCGCCGTGGGCGGCCATCCAGGGATGGGCGAGCAGCAGGCCGCGCATCGCCCGGGCGAAGCGGGCGAGGTCGGCGCGCGGGTCCCCGCTCGCCGCGAAGTGGAAATCGGCGCCGAAGGCATGGTCGACCATCAGGTCGAGGACCTCCTCCTTGCTCTCGACGTAGCGGTAGAGCGAGGTCGCGCCGACGCCGAGCGCGACGGCGAGCGAGCGCATGGAGACCGCCTCGATCCCCTCCGCGTCGGCGATCTTCACCGCCGCCGCGGCGATGTCGGCGCGGCGCAGGGAGGGCGCGGGACCGCGGCCGCGGCGCTCGGGCCGTGCCCAGATCACCGCCGGGACCTCTTTGCGCGCCGCCGCCACTGCGCACAGTGTACTCAGTCTGCTACGGTGGTCCGGCAATCAACTGCGTACGGTGTTCCCAGTAAGGAGGCAGCGCGTGGCGACGAAGACGAGGCAAGCGACGGGGGTGCGGGCCGAGGGCCTGGGGAAGCGCTACGGCGAGGCCACGGCACTGGCCGGCCTCGACCTGGCGATCGAGCCGGGGACGGTGCTCGGCCTGCTCGGCCACAACGGGGCGGGGAAGACCACCGCGGTCGGGATCCTCTCGACCCTGGTCCGGCCCGACGGGGGGCGGGCCGAGATCGGGGGCCACGACGTGGTGCGCGAAGCCGAAGCGGTGCGCGAGCGGATCGCGGTGGCGGGGCAGCAGGCAACGCTCGACGAGCTCCTGACCGGGCGCGAGAACCTGATCTTGCTGGGACGGCTGCTGCGCCTGTCGAAGGGCGAGGCGCGCCGGCGCGCGGACGAGCTGCTCGAGCGCTTCGACCTCACCGAGGCGGCGGACCGCGTGGTCGGCGGCTACTCCGGCGGGATGCGCCGGCGCCTCGACCTCGCCGCCTGCCTGGTCGTACCGCGGCCGGTGATCTTCCTCGACGAGCCGACCACCGGGCTGGACCCGGCCGGCCGCCGGGGGATGTGGGGGATGATCCGCGGCCTGGTCGAGGACGGCTCGGCGTTGCTTCTCACCACCCAGTACCTGGAGGAGGCGGACCAGCTCGCCGACCGGATCACGGTGCTCGCCGCGGGCCGGGCGGTGGCCGAAGGGACGCCCTCGCAGCTGAAGGACGCGGTCGGCGGCCGGCGGGTCGCGGTCGAGCTGGCCGACGCGGCGTCGCTCGAGGCGGCGCGCCGGACCCTCGCCGACCGCGGCCTCGAGGTGGAGGTGGAGAGCCGCGACGCTGCGCGCCTCTCGGTCCCGGCGTCGGCCGGCGGAGACGACCTCGAGGCGGTGCTGGCGACGCTGCGCGCGGCCGACCTCGAGGTCGAGGAGGCGGGCCTGGTCCGTCCCTCCCTCGATGACGTCTTCTTCGCGCTGACCGAGGGCGCAGGCCGCGCGCTGGAGCCCGTCGGATGAGCGCCGCGCCGCGGACCGTCGCCGAGTCCCTCCTCCTCGCCGGGCGCATCCTGCGGCAGATCCCGCGCGTCCCAGAGCGGCTCGCCGACAACACCGTGATGCCGGTGATCTTCGTGCTCACCTTCGTCTACGTCTTCGGCTCCGCGATCCACCTGCCGAACGGGATCGACTATCACGACTATCTCGTGTCGGGGATGTTCGCGCAGGGCATCGGCGCGACCCTGATGGGGCTCGCCGTCGGCGTCGCCACCGACCACAAGACCGGGCTGGTCGACCGCCTGCGGGCACTGCCGATCTCCCGCTCCTCGGTGCTGATCGGCCGCAACCTCGCGCAGCTCTCCGAGGGCCTGGTGGGAACCGTGATCCTCGTCGTGCTCGGCCTGATCGTCGGCTGGGCGCCCCACGGCACCGTGCTGGAGACGATCGCCGCCTTCGCCCTGCTGAACCTCTGGGCCTTCGCGGGGGCCTGGCTCGGCACCTGGATCGGCCTGCTCGTCCGCGAGCCCGAGTCGGCGCAGCAGCTCGGCTTCCTCATCTTCTTCCCGCTGATGTTCCTCTCCGGCATCTTCGTCCCGGTCGCCGGCCTGCCGTCCCCGCTCCGCCAGATCGCCGAGTGGAACCCGCTGAGCGCCGCCGCGGCGGCCTCGCGCGAGCTCTTCCACACCCCCTCGCCGCCCGGCGCCGGCGGCTGGCCCCAGACCCACCCGGTCCTGGCGACCCTGATCCTCTCGCTGGCGATGATCGCGATCTTCGCCCCGCTCGCCGTCCGCCGTTACCGCCGCACCGCGGGCTGAGTCAGCGCCGGGTCTCGAGGAAGCCCGTGATCGCCTCGGCCATCGATTTTGCCGCCAGGCGCTGGAAGCTGGGCTTCACGAGCCGGCGGGCGTCGGCGGCGTTGCGCATGTTCACGCACTCGATCAGGACCTTGGGGACGGTCGTGAGGTTCAGGCCCGCGAGGTCGGTGCGGGGGGCGAAGCCGTGCGTGCCGTCGTAGTCGGAGATCGGGATGCCGGTGACCTTCGTGTAGCGGCGCAGGAGGATCCGGCCGAAGCGCTTCGAGGCGGCGATGACCTTGTCGTTGGGGCCGTCGGGGACCGGGGTGAGGATCGCGACGCCGCGGCCGGAGGCGGGGCCGCCGTCGGCGTGGATGTCGATCGCCACGTTGACGTGGGCCCGGTCGAGGATCCGGGCGCGGCGGTCGATGCAGGGGCCGACGCCGTGGTTGGTCCGCCGGGTCATCACGACCTCCGCGCCCTCGCGGAGGAGGTCGGCGCGCAGGTACATGGCGACGTTGAAGTTGAAGCGCGCCTCGGTGTAGCCGGCGTTCGTCTCGGTCCCGGTGGTGTCGCAGGCCTCGCGTTCGCGGCCGTTCCAGACCGGCCGGTTGATGAAGCCCGGGTCGGAGAAGTTGCCGCCGTTGTGGCCGGGGTCGATGCCGACGACCTCGCCGGCCAGCGGGTGCGGCTGGTGGGCGCCGGCCAGGCTGAGGACGGCGAGGAGCGAGGCCAGGAACGTCACCGTGACGGAATCTAGCCCGTGTGCAAGGCTCGGGGGGTGAAGCGGATCGTCCTGCTCGACGACTACCAGGGAGTCGCGCTCGACTACGGCGGTTGGGACCGGGTGCCGGAGGAGTGGCAGTTGGTCGCGCTGGAGCACCACATCGACGACGCCGACGAGCTGGTCGAGGCGCTCGCGGGCGCCGAGATCGTGGTCGCGATGCGCGAGCGCACCCCGTTCCCCGCGGCGGTCCTCGATCGGCTCGGCGACCTGAAGCTGCTGATCACCACCGGGATGGCGAACGCCGCGATCGACGTCGCCGCGGCGCGGCGCAACGGGGTCGTCGTCTGCGGCACGGGCATCAAGGCGGCGCCGACCGCCGAGCTCACCTGGGGTCTGATCCTGGCGCTGGTGCGCAAGGTCCCCGCCGAGGACGCCGCGATGCGCGCCGGCGGCTGGCAGACGACGATCGGCGGCGACCTCGAGGGGGCGACGCTCGGGCTGGTCGGCCTGGGCCGGCTGGGCTCGCGGGTGGCGCGGATCGGCAGGGCCTTCGGCATGGAGGTGCTGGCGTGGAGCCAGAACCTCGACCCCGCGGCGGCGCGGGAGGCGGACGCCGAGCCGGTCGAGAAGCTCGCGCTCTTCGAACGGGCCGACGTGGTCTCCGTCCACTACCGGCTGAGCGAGCGCAGCCGCGGCCTCGTCGGCGCGGCCGAGCTCGGCGCGATGAAGCCGAGCGCCTACCTTGTCAACACCTCGCGCGGCCCGCTGGTCGACACCGACGCGCTGCTCGCGGCGCTCGCGAGCGGCGCCATCGCGGGCGCCGGCCTCGACGTCTACGACACCGAGCCGCTGCCCGCCGACCACCCGTTGCGCCGCGCGCCCCGCACCGTCCTCACCCCGCACCTCGGCTACGTCACCGAGGACACCTACGACACCTTCTTCCGTGACGCGGTCGAGGACGTGCTGGCCTACCTCGCCGGCGCCCCCGTCCGCCTCATCGCCCCCTGATGTTGATGGGCCGAAAACTCAAGGCATAGTTGAGTTTTCGGCCCATCAACGTGGAGGGGGGCGGTCAGCCTTGGCCGGCGACCGAGGAGACGTAGGTCGCGACGGCTTTGATTTCTTTCGGGTTCAGGGTGCCTTCCTTGCCGAACGCGGGCATCCCGCCGCCCCCGTTGATCACCTGGTGTTCGACCGTCTGCAGGTCCGGTTCGAGTTCGTCGAGGTCGGGGCCGACGTTGCCGCTCGTCCCCGCCGCTTTCAGCGTGTGGCAGCTGCCGCAGTTGGCGGTGAAGACCGACTTTCCTTCCGCGGCCAGCGAGGCTTCACCGCCCGCTTCTTCTTCGCCCGCTTCTTCTTCCGTTTCCGCCGGTTCTTCTTCTTCGGCCGGTTCTTCCGCCGGTTCTTCTTCGGCCGGCGGCGCGGCTTCTTCTGCGGTCGTCGCTTCGGTCGTGCTCGATCCGCCCCCGCATCCGGCCACGACGGCGCCGGCCAGGGCCAGGACCACGAACAGGATCAGAGCTTTCGGCACTTTCGAGACGGTCATCGACTCCTCCAAGCAGTCGTTGTCCTGGATCTATTCTCCGACAGGCCTTGCGTACCCTTTTTGCCCTCGGTCTCACGGTACTCGTCCTGTCCGCCTGCGGGGGAGGAAAGGAGGAACCGAAGCACGACGTCGGCTGGCCCCGCTGGGGCAACGTCGCCGAGAACACCCACTTCGCCGCCCTCGACCAGGTCGACCGCGGCAACGTCGCCCGCCTGCGGGTGGCCTGGACGCGCCCCGGCGGCCAGGGCCAGAGCGCCTGGGAGACCTTCCCGATCGTGGTCGGGCGGACCATGTACTACGACACCGGTCTCGACGAAGTCTTCGCCGTCGACGCGGCCACCGGCAAGGTCCGCTGGTCCTACGCGCCGCCGGTCGACTTCCTCTCGGGCCCGGGGCTCGAGCTCTCCGAGCCGGTCAGCCGCGGCGTCACCTACGGCGCCGGGCGCATCTACCTCACCACCGCCGACGATCAGCTGATCGCGCTCGACGCACGCAGCGGCAAGGTGCGTTGGAAGACGCGCGTCGCCGACCCGGCGAAGGGCAACACGCTGAACTCGCCCGGCACCTTCTGGGACGGCAGGGTGCTGGTCGGCGGCCCGGCCGGGGACTCCGGCCTGCGCGGCTTCGTGGCCGCCTACGACGCCGCGACCGGCAAGGAGCTCTGGCGCACCTTCATGGTCCCGCCCCCCGGCCGGGGCTGGAACCGGGCGCCCGGCGTCCACGGCGGCGGCGACGTCTGGATGCCGCCGACGGTCGACCCACACAGCGGCACCGCCTACGTCGCGACCGGCAACCCCACGCCGGGCTTCACCGCCGCCGGGCGCCCCGGCTGCAACGAGATGGCCGACGCGATCGTCGCGCTCGACGCGAAGACCGGCCGCATCCAGTGGTCGCGCACGCTCTTCTGTCCCGACAGCTGGGACTACGACACCGTGCAGGCGCCGATGGTCCTCGACGTCGCCCACGGCGCCGAGGAGGTCCGCGCGGTCGGCACCGGGAGCAAGGCCGGCTACTACGCGGTGCTCGGGGCGCGCAGAGGCGAGCCGATCTCCCGCTCCCCCTACCTCACGAAGTTCTCGCGACCGCACCGGCGCCCGACCCGCCGCGGCACCGTCGTCTGCCCGGGGATCTACGGCGGGATCGAGTACGGGCCGGCGGCGCTCGGCACCGACGGGGAGTCGGTCTTCGTCGCCGGCAACCAGATGTGCCAGCGCTACAAGCTCGCCTCCCGGGCCGAGCTGGAGCGCCATCCGGCGGGCGCCGACGACCTCGGCGGCACCGTCGAGCAGGTCGGCCCGGCGACCGGTGTCCTCGCCGCCCTCGACCCGGCGACCGGCAGGCTGCGCTGGCGGGTGAGGCTGCCGCGCCCCTCCAACGGCGGTGCGCTCGCCACCGCGGGCGGCCTCGTCCTGGTGGGCGACGACGACGGCTACCTGCGCGCCTTCGACCAGCGCGACGGCCGGCTGCTCTGGCGCTACGACCTCCACCGCCGCGTCGGCTCGGCGCCGATCGCCTACGAGATCGACGGCGTCGAGTACGTCGCGATCGCCGCGGGCGGCTCGCTGGTCCAGGCGAGGGGAGCCGCCCCCGATGCCCCGGCGCGTCTCTTCGTCTTCCGCCTCGGGGACTGAGAGAGCCCGGGGCGTCTGAGGTCGCCGAAGCCGCTTCACTAAAGTCACCAGCTGATGACCGCTGATACCGCCGCGCTCACCGGCACCACCGACCTTGCCCCCCTCGAGCCGGAGGAGTTCCAGCGCGTCGCCGCCGCGATCGAGGCGGCGGTGGGCAAGATCGTGATCGGCCAGCACGAGGCGGTCCGCGGCGCCCTGATCTGCCTGATCGCCGGCGGGCACGCGCTGCTCGAGGGCGTCCCCGGGCTCGGCAAGACGACGCTGGCCCGCGCGCTGGCGAGCGCGCTCGAGCTGGAGCCGAAGCGGATTCAGTTCACCCCGGACCTGATGCCCGCCGACATCACCGGCACCACCGTGCTGATCCAGGGGGCCGAGACGCAGGAGACGCAGCTGCGCTTCGAACCGGGGCCGATCTTCGCCAACGTGGTGATCGCCGACGAGATCAACCGCGCCGCGCCGCGCACCCAGAGCGCCCTGCTGGAGGCGATGCAGGAGCACACCGTCACCACCGCCAACATGACCCGCGAGCTGCCGGCGCCGTTCTTCGTCCTCGCCACCCAGAACCCG